>JAAAPG010000140.1 GCA_009908405.1 Alphaproteobacteria bacterium
AATCAAGCGCGCGCAGGTGATGGGGCTGGACGGGTTTCCGGTGCTGACCCACAAACCCGCCAGCGACGTGAATTTCATCGCCTGTGCACGGCAGCTTCTGGCCGCCCGCACGCGGCTTTATCCGCAACTGGCCACCCATAACGCGCACACGGTGGCCGCCGTGCTTCACATGGCCGAAGACATGGGCGTGGACCCCGCCGATTACGAATTCCAGCGTCTGCACGGCATGGGCGAAGCCTTGCATGACATCGTTTTGCGCAACGAGGGCACGCGCTGCCGCATCTATGCCCCCGTGGGCGCCCACAAGGATCTGTTGGCCTACCTGGTCCGCCGCCTGCTGGAAAACGGCGCCAATTCATCCTTCGTCAACCAGATTGTCGATGAAAACGTCCCCCCGGAGGAGGTCGCCGCCTGCCCCTTCGCGGCACTGGCGGGCGCGACAGGCCGCAACCCGAAAATCGCCAGCGGGCCGGAGCTGTTCGGGCCGGACCGGCGCAATGCACGCGGCTGGGACCTGACCGATGCGCGCGATCTGGACGATATTGCGCAGGCGCGCGCGCCATGGGCCACGGCGACATTCACCGCCGCGCCCCTGATCGCGGGGGATGTGACGGGCGGCGCGGCCTACCCCGCCCGGAACCCCGCCTGCCCCGAGGACAGCCTTGGCACCGTCACCCCCGCCGCACCGGAGGACGTGCAGACCGCCCTTGCCGCCGCCCGCGCATGGGACACGGACGCCGCCACCCGCGCGCGCATCCTGCGCCGCGCCGCCGACCTGTATGAGGACCATTTCGGCGCGCTTTTCGCCATTCTTGCGCGCGAGGCGGGCAAGAACCAGCTCGACGCCGTGGGCGAACTGCGCGAAGCGGTGGATTTCCTGCGCTATTACGCCGGTCAGGCCGAAAGCCTTGAGCATCCTGCGCGCGGCATTTTCACCTGCATCAGCCCGTGGAACTTTCCGCTGGCCATCTTCACCGGCCAGATCGCGGGCGCGCTGGCCGCGGGCAACGGCGTTCTGGCCAAACCCGCAGAGCAGACACCCCTTGTCGCGCATTACGCGGCCCGGCTGTTGCATGACGCCGGTGTCCCGCGCGACGTGCTGCAACTGCTGCCCGGTGACGGCGCGACGGTGGGCGCGGCGCTGACCTCTGACCCGCGCGTGAATGGCGTGGCCTTCACCGGCTCCACCGACACCGCGCGGCTGATCCAATGCGCCATGGCCGACCATCTTGCCCCCGGCGCGCCGCTGATTGCCGAAACCGGCGGGCTGAACGCCATGATCATCGACAGCACCGCGCTGCACGAACAAGCGGTGCGCGACGTGCTGGCCTCTGCCTTTCAATCCGCCGGGCAGCGCTGTTCAGCCCTGCGATGCCTGTATGTGCAAGAAGACGTCGCCGAGGATTTCGAGAAAATGCTCTTCGGGGCCATGGATGAACTGTCCATGGGCGACCCGTGGCACCTGGCAACCGATGTCGGCCCCGTCATCGACGCCGAGGCCCGGTCCCAGATCGCGGATTACATTGCAACGGCCCGCGACGAAAGCCGCGTCCTGCATGGGCTGAGCGCCCCGACCGATGGCCATTTCATCGCCCCCGTGGCCCTGCGCGTGCGCGGTATTGCCGATCTGGACCGCGAGGTTTTCGGCCCCGTCCTGCATATCGCCCGCTTCAAGGCGGCCGATCTGGACCGCGTCATCGCCAATGTGAACGCCACCGGCTACGGGCTGACCTTCGGGCTGCACACCCGCATCGACGGGCGGGTGCAGCATGTGATGGACCGCATTCGCGTCGGCAACATGTATGTCAACCGCAACCAGATCGGCGCTATCGTCGGCAGCCAGCCCTTCGGGGGCGAGGGGCTATCCGGGACCGGGCCGAAAGCGGGCGGGCCGCAGTATCTTGCGCGCTTCACCGTGGCGACCGCGCCGCGCGCGGCGGCGCAGCTTGCGCCGCTGCCCGATGGGGCGCTCGCCAAGGCCCTGCCCCCGGCCCCGGAAACCGTTCTGTCAGAGCATGGCCTGCCCGGTCCGACCGGCGAATCCAACCGCCTGCGCGATGTCACCCGCGCACCGCTTCTGTGTCTTGGGCCGGGGGCCGATACGGCTGCCGAACAGGTCAAAGCCGTGCAGGCGCTTGGCGGGCAGGCCATAGCCTTGGACGGCATCCCCCAAAACCTTGACCGCGCAGAGGGGTTTTCCGGCGTGCTCTACTGGGGCGATGACACCACCGCGCGCCAACTGGCCCAGGCGCTGGCGCGGCGCGACGGCCCGATCCTGCCGCTTGTCACCGACCGGCCCGACCGTGCCCATGTCGCGTTAGAGCGTCACCTGTGCGTCGACACGACCGCGTCGGGCGGCAATGCGCAACTTCTGGCAGACGTCGCGGCGTGACCGCTTTTTGGGTCCATGGATATCCTGAGAGGGCCGCTGCCGGACCAGACCTCATCCCGTGACCTTGACGCCCTCGCGCCCCGCAAGGTCGGTAAAGAACTGCCACGCGACACGGCCAGACCGGCTGCCGCGCGTGGCTTGCCATTCGATCGCCTCGGCGCGCAAGCGGTCAGCGTCGATTTTCAACCCGTAAGCCGCGCAATAGCCTTCGATCATGGCAAGGTAATCATCCTGGTCGCAGGCATGAAAGCCCAGCCATAGCCCGAAGCGGTCCGAGAGCGACACCTTTTCTTCGACCGCCTCTGACGGCGAAATCGCCGAGCCGCGTTCGTTCTCGATCATGTCGCGCGGCATAAGGTGGCGGCGGTTCGAGGTGGCATACAGCACCACGTTGTCGGGCCGCCCTTCGACGCCGCCATCCAGCACCGCTTTCAGCGACTTGTAATGCTGGTCGTCATGGCTGAACGACAGGTCATCACAATAGAGTATGAACCGTCCCGCAGCCCCGCGCAGCAGATCCAGCAAGCGGCCAATGCTGGGCAGGTCTTCGCGCTGTATTTCCACCAGTTTCAACCCGCTTTCGGGCCGTTGCGCCGTGACCGCGCCGTGCACGGCCTTGACCAGCGAGGACTTGCCCATCCCGCGCGCGCCCCATAACAGCGCGTTATTGGCAGGCAAGCCGCGCGCGAATTGCAGGGTATTGGCCAGGAGCGTGTCGCGCGCGCGTCCAATGCCGACCAACAGGTCCAGATCGATGCGGTTCACCTGCGCGACGGGGTGCAAACGGTCAGGGTCGGTGTGCCAGACGAACGCCTCTGCCCCGCCCAGGTCGGGCGCATCGCCCGGCGGGGGCGACAGGCGCTCCAGCGCCGCTGCAATCCGCGTGAGGGCGTCCTCGGTCATTTCGGTTCCGACGTGTCGTCGTCGTCATCCTCGTCATCCAGCAGCCCCTCGCGGCGCAGGTGTTCGTTCCGCGCGCGCTCCACACGGGCCACCAGCCGGATCGACACCTCGTACAGGCCATAGACCACGGCAAACAGGATGACCTGGGTAATGAGTCCAGCGTCAGGATACCGACAACCGCCCATTTGCGCCCGGCTTTCAGGCCCGCTTCCGACACCAGTCCGGCCTTGCCCATCAACGTCAACAACACCGGAAGCTGAAAGCACATGCCGAAGGCAATGATGAATCGGATGGTCAGGTTCAGGTATTCCTGCGCCGACCCTTGGAACACCACCGACAGGGGCGCCGCCGTGGTCGGGTCATCGACCACCACTTCCCCGCCCGCGCCGAATTGCTGGAAACCGAGGAAGAAATCATAGGCCAGCGGCGTGACAATGTAGAAAGCAAAAGATGCGCCCAGCAGGAACATGACGGGCGACGAGATCAGGAACGGCAGGAACGCGCCTTGTTCGGACCGATAAAGGCCC
>JAAAPG010000252.1 GCA_009908405.1 Alphaproteobacteria bacterium
GGCAGCAGCATATCCGCGCTTTGCAGCGCGTGTCGATACGCGCCATCCCGCGCCGCCACGTTCACGCAATGCGCATTCACGAAGGCCACGCGGGCCTGCGGGCGGGCCAGCAAGTCGCGGGTCGCAGCCGCGCGGCTGGCAGAGATCAGGTCAATCCCGAACAGGCGAAGGGTCGGAAGCTGTGACACGGCGGTAGGCCCGGTGTTGCAAAAGGCACGGCAACAGGCGTAGCCGCAGTGGCGCGGCGCATCAAGCGCAATACAGGTCGCGCCGGGGAATGACCCCGGCGCGCGCCCTTTTCAGCCGTTGCGCAGGGCGCTCACATTCCCGCGGTCATGACCGTCATGTCCCGCAGCGTCACGTCCAGCCCGTCAATGTCCCAGCTTTGCGTGACCATGCCGGTGTCCAGCGAAACCGTATGAATCGCGCCATTCGCGGACAACCACGCGGTATTTGTGCCCATCGCATCGGTCGCGATGTCGAACGCAACCGGCCCCTCGATCATCGCGCCCAATTCGCCGATCACGACGTTGGTGCCGTCATTCGGCGCGGTCTGGCGCAGCAGCGCATGGGCATCCGTGTCGATGTTGTACATCGCCGTTGCGTCGGGCTTGCCGAAAGAGTTGCTGTAGGCGGTCGCACCGACCATGGGCGCGCCGTCCATGCTGTCCCAGTGCAGGCTGCCATCGACCATGACCGCGCCGGTGCCCAGGTTGATGCGGTGGTTGACCGTGCCCGACATGAAGCGCAGCGCGTCGGCGGCGGGGTTGATATCCACGATCACCGGGGTGTCGCCCTCGATCGGCAGCGGCATGGACATGGTGACAAGCGGTGTGGTCATACCGGTGGCCGGGTCGATATCGACCACCTCGAACGCGTCGGTCACGGCGATCAGCGTGTCGGTGTTGGGGCGGTAGTCGATCCCCAGCAGGCGGCCTTCGACCATCACGTCCTGGCTGCCGGTCACGGCGCCGGTGCCCAGGTCGATCATGGTCAGGCTGCGATCCCCGCTCAGGCCAATCGCGGTTTGCGCGGCCAAGGGGGCGGCGGTGGCGGTCAGCAGGCTGGCCAGAAGCATCGTATGTTTCATTGGTCTCTTTCCCATCTGTTACAAGACAAACGGGAAACGGGACCATGCGGGCCGAAGTTTCACGGCCCGCGATCACGGCTGCGTGAAGCTGCGGTTCAGGCTGCCGCTGCGGTGACGGGCGTATGCCCGCCGGGCTGGCATTGCTGCGGCAGGTGCGGCCCATCCAGTTGCAGCAACTGTTCCAGCCCGCCGTTGCAGTCGGTCAGATCGGACAGGTACAGGTCATCCAACGCGCCGTAGAACGCATCCACCGCGCGTTTCAGATGCTTGCCCATGCGGCAATGATCCTTCAACGGGCAGGTGTTGTGGTCCGAAAAACACTCGATCACCGGCAGGTCGGCTTCGAACGTGCGGAACACTTCGCCCACGCCGATGGAGCTCGCCGCCCGGTTCAGGCTGAACCCGCCATGCCGCCCCCGCTGCGTGGAGATGAACCCGTCCTGCGCCAGCTTGTTGATGACCTGCGCCAGGTGATTTTCCGACGCGTTTACAGCGCGCGCCACGTCCTGCTTGCGCACCAGCCGGTCGGTGTTGACGGCGCAGACCATCAGGGTGCGCAAGGCGAGGTTGGTTCGGGTCGTCAGCCGCATGGTTTACTCCTCTGGGGCACAGGATGCCCCGGTTCAATTCATAATTCCCGAAGTCAGGATAATGCGCCTGAAAGCGATGTGGCTTTGATCGAAATCAAGTTTCGCGATGTGTTGTCATGGCAATATGTCGCAGAACCGAGTCATCTTTGCGGACTTGAAAACTCACAAATTCGAATGTAGCAATATGTTCAAGTATCCAGATGTATACCGACCAGATGAGGGTGATATGAACAAATTCGAACTGGGACAGCTTAGCCGCCGCGGCTTCATGAGCCTTGCCGCGGGCGGCGCTGCCCTTGCCACCACCGGTGCCTCTGTCACCGCGCAAACCGTCAAGACCTCTGCCCGCATTGTCATTCTTGGTGCGGGTGCGGGGGGGGCCGCGATCGCAAACCGTTTGGCCGACCGTCTGGACGGCGCGCAGATCACCGTCATCGACGGGCGCGCCGAGCATTGGTACCAGCCCGGCTTCACGCTGATCGCGGCGGGGCTGCAAGGCGCGAATTACTCTGTCAGCCAGACCACCGACTGGTTGCCGCGCGGGGTGAATTTCATCGCCGATTACGCCGCCGAAATCGACCCCGAGGCCAACCGCATCACCACCCTTGGCGGCGAGCGGGTGGACTACGACTACCTGATCGTCGCCACCGGCCTGACGCTGGATTGGGACGCGGTCGAAGGGTTTGACCTGGACATGACCGGCCCCGACACCGGCATCACCGCGCATTATGCCGGGCCGGAGCAGGCGGCGAAAACATGGGCCGCGCTCGACAAGTTCACGGATGAAGGCGGCGTCGGCCTGTTCGGCCGTCCGGCGACCGAAATGAAATGCGCCGGTGCGCCGCTGAAGATCACCTTCTTGGCCGAGGATATCGCCACCCGCAAGGGCAACCGCGACAAGGTCGAACTGATCTACAACAGCCAGGCCGACAACCTGTTCGGCGTGCCCGTGGTCGACCATCGCGTGCGCCAGTTGTTCGATGACCGTGGCGTCGATTACCGGTGGAACCACGTTCTGAAGGCCGTGGATGCAGGCGCGAAAACCGCCACCTATGCCACGCCCGAGGGCGACGTGACGACCGGGTTCGATTTCCTAAACGTCATCCCGCCGCAGCGCGCGCCGCAGGTTGTGCGCGACTCGGGCCTGTCCTGGGCGGACAAATGGACCGACCAGGGCTGGATAGAGGTCGACCAGCAAACCCTGCGCCACGCGCGCTACGCCAATGTGTTCGGCATCGGCGACATCAACGGCGTGCCCAAGGGCAAGACGGCGGCCAGCGTGAAATGGCACCAGCCCGTGGTCGAGGACCACCTCGTCAGCGAGATCGCGGGGCGCGAGGGCACCAAGACCTATGACGGCTACACGTCCTGCCCGCTGATCACCCGCATTGGCCGCGCCATGCTGATCGAGTTCGATTACAACAACCACCTTGTCCCGTCCTTCCCCGGCGTGATCGCGCCCTTGGAAGAGTTGTGGGTGTCGTGGCTGATGAAAGAAGTCGCGCTGAAAGCCACCTATAACGCCATGCTGCGCGGGCGCGCCTGAGCCCGACAAAGGAGTTTGACCAATGGAAGAAATGACGCTTGGCACCATTTTGGCGGTGTTCGAGGAGATATTCGGCAAGGGCCTGTTCTGGGCCATGGTCGCGGTCGCGGCGGTGATTACCGTGGGCTACATCTACGTGCTGATCCGCGACCGCGAAATGTCGATGCGCAAGTTCCTGCTGGCGCAACTGTCCATGCCCATCGGTGGCATCGCGGCGGTGTGGTTCGTGCTGTGGGTGACGCGCTCGGGCCTGCAACATATGGGCGGGCCGATTGATGCGCTGCTGCTGCTGGGCATTTTCGCCGCCGGGGCGGTGGGGTTCGCCATCCTCGTCTATGTCGCGCAATCGCTGGTGCGCGGCAAGCAATCCGAAAGTTAGCGAATATCACGGGCGGCGCGCGCCTCCCCGCAATGCCCGCCGCGTGATGACCGGCCCGCGCTCCTCCCAGGCGCGGGCTGTTTTCGTCTTGGCAGCGCCGGGCCGCGGCGTTAGGGTCCGCTGCATGACACGCTTGACCATCACCCTGTGCTGCTGCATGTG
>JAAAPG010000236.1 GCA_009908405.1 Alphaproteobacteria bacterium
TCGGGATGGGCGCCCGTCCCGCCGCCTGCAACGCGGGCACGGCTTGCAACCATTGCGCGATCCCGCTCGCGCGGGCCATGGCGCGGGTGGCAAGTTCTGCACTGTCCGGCGCGCCCAGGACACGTGCGGCCAGCCACATCAGGTGCCCCGCGCTCTGGTCGATATGGTCCAGCCACGCATCCAGATCGGGAAACGGGGCGCGGTCGATATGCCAGTGCCGCGCGGCGATCATCTGCTGACCAAGCTCCACCGGCAGCGCGTGTTCGACCCAAAGCGCGGCCAGGGGTTCCGCAACCTCGTGCGGGCGCGGGGGCTTGCCGGCGACGATATCGTCCAGCACATCGGTCCAGAATTGCAGACGCATCTGCGCGATCAGGGGTTCCTGCGTCAGGTAGGGCGCGCGAGCAATTTCCAGGTTGAACGCATACAGCCCCCATAGTTGTGCACGCAGCTCTGGCGGGGCCGCAAGACTGGCGGCATGGCGGTCGGGGTCCGAGGCCGCGACCTTGGCGTCCAGAGTCTCCGTCATTCCGGCGCGACCACCATCAGCGCATAGGCGATTTCCGACGGCGCCGCGCGCCAGCGGGCGATTTCGGCCTCGGCCTTGTCCAGCGCGGCGGTCAGCATGGGCGTGGCATCGGGGCGCAGGCTGGCAATCCGGCGCTCCATCGGCAGGTAGTAATTCTCCCACGCCGCGCCGATTTGCAGGTTCTCCCCCAGCACCCGGTAGCCCGCTTGCGCCACCCGGTCGCGAATGCCCGCCATGTCGGTGATCGCCGGGTATTCCGCCGACCAGAAATCGCGCGCGGCCTGCGATGGGCGCGGCAGCATGCAGGGTTCGGAAAACGCCACGCGCCCGCCCGTCGCCAAGGCCCCGCGCCATGCCTGCAATGCCTGCGCGATGCCGATGAAATAGATCGCACCCGCGCACCAGATCAGGTCATACGGCCCGTCCAGATTGGCCATGTCGCCCTGGCGCACTTGCACGCGGTCGCCGAAAGGCGCGACCCGCTTTTGCGCGGCGGCCACGAATTGCGGGGTCTTGTCCACGGCCTCAACACGGGCGTGCGGGCGATCCTTGGCCAGCGTCAGCGTGTCGGCCCCGGACCCGCAGCCCGCGTCGCAGATACGTGCGTCGGCAGGCGTGCCCGCCACGGACAAGGCCCAGCCCAGGTCGGCCGACGCGCCCGGCCCTTCGCGCGCCAGATCGGCGTAAAGCGTCAGGAAGGCTTCGTCCTCGGTCAGCTCGGGCATGGGTGCACTCCATCGCGCAAGAGTTTCCAGGTCACGGCGTCCAGAAGCGCCTCGAAGCTGGCATCGACAATGTTGGGCGACACGCCCACGGTGGACCAGCGCCGCCCCTGCCCGTCCTCTGAGTCGATGATGACACGGGTCACGGCCTCTGTCCCGCCTTGGGTAATGCGGACCTTGAAATCCACCAGTTTCATATCGTCAATCGCGCCCTGGTACGGCCCCAGATCCTTGGCCAGCGCTTTCGCCAGCGCGTTGACCGGGCCGCGGTCGTGCCCCTCGGCATCCATGGATTCGGACACGGACAGCTTCTTCTCGGCCCCGATTTTCAGCACCACCACGGCCTCGGACAAGGACACCATCTGGTCATACTTGTTCTTGCGGCGCTCCACGCTCACCCGGTAGCGCTTGACCTCGAAGAACGCGGGCACCTGCCCCAGGGCACGCCGCGCCAGCAATTCGAAACTGGCCTGCGCGCTGTCATAGGCATAGCCCGCATCCTCGCGCGTCTTGATGTCGGTCAGGATGGCCGCAAGGCGCGGGTCATCCTTTGCCACAGCCACGCCCATATCCGCCAGCACCATGCGCAGGTTCGACTGCCCCGCCTGGTTCGACATGGGCACGATGCGCGCATTGCCGACCTGCGCGGGGTCGATATGCTCATAGGTGGACGGGTCCTTGGCGATGGCGCTGGCGTGCAGCCCTGCTTTGTGCGCGAAGGCCGATGCGCCGACATAGGGCAGCGTGCGCAGCGGCACGCGGTTGATGATGTCATCCAGCCTGCGCGACACGCGCAACAGGCCCGTCAGCGCCTCTGGCGTCACCCCGGTTTCGAACCGGTCGGCATAGCCGGGCTTCAGCACCAGCGTCGGGATGAGCGTGGTCAACGACGCATTGCCGCACCGCTCCCCCAGCCCGTTCAGCGTGCCTTGGACCTGCCGCGCGCCCGCCTCGACCGCCGCCAAGGTGCAGGCCACCGCCTGCCCCGTGTCGTCATGGCAGTGAATGCCAAGGCGGTCGCCGGGGATGCCGCTGGCGATGACGGCTTGGGTTATAGTCCCGATTTCGCTGGACAGCGTGCCGCCATTCGTGTCGCACAGCACGATCCAGCGCGCGCCCGCGTCATGCGCGGCATGGATGGCTTGCAGGGCGTAATCCGGGTTGGCCTTGTAACCGTCGAAGAAATGCTCCGCGTCGAAATGCGTTTCGCGGTCTTGCGCCACGCAATGGGTGACAGAGGCGCGGATGTTGTCCGTGTTCTGGTCCAGCGTGATGCCAAGCGCGTGGGTGACGTGGTAGTCATGCGTCTTGCCGACAAGGCAGACCGCCTGTGTCCCGGCATTCAGCACGGCGGCCAGCACATCGTCATTCTCTGCCGAGCGCCCCGCGCGCTTGGTCATGCCAAAGGCGGTGAGGGTGGCGCGGGTCACGGGCGGCGTGGTGAAAAATTCTGAATCGGTCGGGTTCGCACCGGGCCAGCCGCCCTCGATATGGTCGATGCCCAGCTGGTCGAGCATGGCCGCGATCTGGTGCTTTTCAGAGGTGGAGAATTGCACGCCCTGCGTTTGCTGCCCGTCGCGCAGGGTGGTGTCATAAAGGTAGAGGCGCTCGCGGGTCATGGGTGTGCCTGAAAGTTTCGCGCATCATTGGCCCTTGGATGCGGGTCGCCTGCGACCCGCTTCGCCCCCGACCCGCCCCCCAAGGGCGGGGGCGAAATCGCCCCCACCCTCGGGCCGGGGGCTACGCTATGGTCTGCACAGATCATTCGAGGCCTTTGAGTTTCAACGGGTCGAAGTCAGGCTGCCGAATTAAGAAAACACCACTCTGCGTCATACGGACTTCAACACCAGCGCTTTGCAACGCCGCGCACATTGAGTCTACTTCGCTGAAATCACGTGACTCTTTGGCTTTCACTCGCAAAGCAGCCAATTTTTCTTCGAACCATCCTAACATACTGTTTGGGTGTTCTTGTCGCTCTTGGTCATACAATCGAGCGTAATCAACTGTTGTTTGCTGCTTTAGCAGGTCTAAGCCAAGCAAACTAAGCGCTTCGACAGCAGCTGCAATAAAATCCTCTGTTAATGGGACTTTTTGTTTGTTCTGCAACCGTGCCCTCAGCTCAGCAGTAGCAGCCGCAGTGTCTAGATCATTTTTAAGGCAGTCTAAAACGGGGCCAATTGGCTTGGCAGCTGGAAGGCGTTTCAAAACATCAGAGCCAAGCTTGGCAATGTTCTCACAAATTTCCCTTATGGCACCGCGAGCATTTACGATCCGGTTATGGCTAAGATCGATTGGGTTACGGTAGTGAGACATTAAAAATGCCATGCGAATTTCATGCCCGTTAAGGCTTTCGAATTCGGTTTTGCCTTCCAACAAATCCCGCACGGTAAAGAAATTGCCCAAGCTCTTGGACATCTTCTTGCCCTCGACCTGCACCATTTCATTGTGCAGCCAGACCCGCGCAAACCCTGTATCGGGATGCGCGCAGCAGGATTGCGCGATC
>JAAAPG010000269.1 GCA_009908405.1 Alphaproteobacteria bacterium
CACCGATCGGCTTGACCAGCATCATGGCAATGAAGAACACGAAGCCCAAGGCAAGGCCCCCAATCTTCCAGTCGAGTGTCATGGGTCTACTCCTGTTGAAACATATAATATGATTTTATGAATATAATTGCCCGCAGGCTTTGACCCAGATCAAGTCAGCCGGGTTATTCGGCGTTCAGCGCCGCCATCAACCGGGCTTTTTCGCCATGATCGGACGGGTCGGAAATGGCATTGGCCAAGGCTTCGAGCGACGCGATGGAATGCGCCGCGCGAAAGCTGTCGACATGCGGCAGCATGGCCCGGATACCGCGCGCACGCGGCGCGAAACTGTCCCAGCGCAACAGCGGGTTCAGCCAGATGACGCGGCGCGCGGACAGGTGCAGCCGCTCCATTTCACGCGCCAGAAGGGTGGGATCGTCGCGGTCCAGCCCGTCAGAGATCAGCAGCACAACCGCCCCCTGCCCCAGCACGCGGCGCGACCAGTCGACGTTGAACGCACGCAAACAGCCGCCGATCCGGGTGCCGCCCTGCCAGTCCTGCGCCTCTGCCCCGGCGGCATTCAGCGCCGAATCGACATCACGGGTTTTCAGGTGCCGCGATATGTTGGTCAGCCGCGTGCCGAAGGTGAAGGCGTGCACCTTGGCCCAGCCCTGCCCCTGACGGTTGGCAACGGCGTGGGCGAAATGCAGCACCATCCGCGAATACTGCGACATGGACCCGGATATGTCGCACAGCACGACCAGCGCAGGCCAGCGGGTGCGCGGGGTCTGTCGGCGGAGCGCCCGCAGCTCGCCCCCTGCCCGCGCCGCCGCGCGCAGGCTGCGCCGCCAATCGGGCTTGCGCCCGCGCGGGTCGGGCGCATGACGGCGGGTGGCGATGGGTTTGACCGGCAAGGACAGGCGCGCCAGCATCCGGCGGGCCTGCGCGGCTTCGTCCGTGGACATCTGTTCGAAATCGAGCGTGCGCAGGCGCTCTTCGGTAGAGGCGGTTTGCGAGGCGTCGATCTCGATCTCCGTCTCGTCGCTCTCCTTGGGCTGACCGGGCAGGTCAGGCGCGTCAGCCCCGTCCAGAAGCGCCTCTGCCGCGCGCTTGGCAGCAGAAGACGCGGCCTTTTCTTCCGCGACATTGCGGATCGCGGGCAGCATCATCGACATCATGTGTTCCAGATAGCGCGGGTCGCGCCAATACAGGCGAAACACCTGCGCGAAGACCTGTCGTTCCTCTGGCCGGTTGACGAAAACGGCATGCAGCGTCCAGTAGAAATCTGCCTTGCGGTCGAACCCGGCCGCCGCGATCGCCTGAATCGCGGTTTGCACCCGCCCCGGCCCGATGGGCAGGCCCGCGCGGCGCAGGGCGCGCGCGAAATGGGTGATATTGTCGCGCAGCTTGGGGTCTTCGGGCAGGGCAAGTTCGGTATAGGTTGCCATGGCTAATCCAACGGAGGGGCTGCGCCCCACGCCTTTGGCTGTGCCGGGGCTGCGCCCCGGCGGGATTGAGGGGCGCTGCCCCTCTGGTCCGCTGCCGCGGCCCATTCACCCCGGAGTATTTTACGCAAGATGAAGTTCATGCAGCGGGCAGGGTTTGGCGCACTTCGTCAAGGATTTTCTTGGCTTCCGAGCCTTGCAGGCGGGCGATGTCGTCCTGGTATTTCAGGATCGCGCCGAGCGTGTCGGCGATGATGTCGGGCGATAGTTCCAGCACGTCGAGCGCGAGCAGGCATTTCGCCCAGTCGATGGTTTCGGCGACACCCGGTTTCTTGAACAGGTCTTCGGTGCGCAGACGTTGGACAAAGGCCACGACTTCGCGCGAGAGCGTGTCCGAGGCGTCAGGCGCGCGGGCTTGCAAGATGTCGCGTTCCCGTTCGAAGCCGGGGTAATCGACCCAATGATACAGGCAGCGGCGCTTGAGCGCGTCATGCACTTCGCGCGTGCGGTTCGAGGTGAGGATGACGATGGGTGGGGCCGCGGCCTGAACGGTGCCGAGTTCGGGGATGGTGACCTGGAAATCGGACAGGGCTTCGAGCAGGAACGCCTCGAACGGTTCATCGGTGCGGTCGATTTCGTCGATCAGCAACACCGGCGCGCCGCCGGGTTGCGGGCGCAGGGCTTCTAACAGCGGGCGTTCGATCAGGTAGTCGGGGCCGAAGAGGCGGCCTTGCAAATCGGTTTTCTCGCCCGACGCTTCGGCGCTGCGAATGGCCAGCATCTGCGCGGCGAAATTCCATTCATAGACGGCAGAAGCCGCATCCAGCCCTTCATAGCATTGCAGGCGGATCAGGCGGCGGCCGAGGGCGGTGGCAAGCGCCTTGGCGATTTCGGTCTTGCCCGTGCCCGGCTCTCCTTCGAGGAAAATGGGCCGCCCGAGTTTGAGCGCCAGAAACAGCACCGTCGCGAGTGCGCGATCTGCGAGGTAGGATTCCCCCGCGAGCAGCGATTGCGTGGCGTCAATATCGTTTGGCAGGTCGGTCATGCGGGCCCCTCGCGCGGTTCATGCGCTCACGCTGGCGCGGGGCGGGGGGGTGGTCAAGCCCGGATCGCGCGGGTTGCGACCAATGGACAAGCCGCAAATGACGCGGCTGTGACCCTTGACCGCAGATCTCCGCGCTATCAGGTATTTGCCAACGCGCGCCCATAGGCTAAGACCGTACCCATGATCGTAGAACTCGGACATTTCGCCCTCATCCTTGCCTTTGCCGTGGCATTGGCACAAACCGTCATTCCGCTGGTCGGCGCCCATAACGGGTGGCGCGACTGGATGGGGGTCGCGTCCCCCATGGCAAGCGTGCAATTCACGCTGACCGCTTTTGCCTATGCCGCGCTGACCTATGCCTTCGTGGTGTCGGATTTCTCGGTCAAGCTGGTGGTGGACAATTCGCACACGCTGAAGCCGCTGCTGTACAAGCTGTCGGGCGTCTGGGGCAATCACGAAGGGTCGATGCTGCTATGGGTGCTGATCCTGACGCTGTTCGGCGCGAGTGCCGCATGGTTCGGCGGCAACCTGCCGCGCAGCTTGCAAGCGCGGGTGCTGGCGGTCCAATCGTCGGTGACGGCAGCCTTCATGGCCTTCACGATTTTCACGTCGAACCCGTTCACGCGGCTGGCGCAGCCGCCCTTTGACGGGAGCGACCTGAACCCGCTGTTGCAAGACCCCGGCCTGGCGTTTCATCCGCCCTTCCTGTATTTGGGCTATGTGGGCCTGTCGATGGCGTTCAGCTTTGCCGTTGCCGCGCTGATAGAGGGCCGTGTTGACGCGGCTTGGGGCCGTTGGGTGCGGCCCTGGACGCTGGCGGCCTGGGTGTTCCTGACGATCGGGATCGGGCTGGGAAGCTGGTGGGCCTATTACGAGCTGGGCTGGGGCGGCTACTGGTTCTGGGACCCGGTGGAAAATGCCAGCCTGATGCCGTGGCTGTTTGCCGCCGCATTGCTGCACTCCGCCATCGTGGTGGAAAAGCGCGAGGCGCTGAAAAGCTGGACCATCCTGCTGGCGATCCTTGGGTTCGGGTTCTCGTTGATGGGCACTTTCGTCGTCCGGTCAGGATTGCTGACATCGGTTCATGCCTTTGCGTCGGACCCGGATCGTGGGGTGTTCATCCTGGTCATCATGGCCGCCTTCCTGGGCGGCGCCTTGACCTTGTTCGCGTTCCGCGCAGAACAGCTTGAAGCGAAAGGCATCTTCTCCACGATCAGCCGCGAATCGGCCCTGGTGATGAACAACGTGTTGCTGGCCGTGTCGTCCTTCGTGGTGTTCATCG
>JAAAPG010000265.1 GCA_009908405.1 Alphaproteobacteria bacterium
AAAAAGTGAAGCCCCCAAGGATCTCGCGGTTGGTCTGCAAGCTCATCTTTACCAGCCAATAGATCGGGATCAGCATGAAAGCCAGGTAAAGCACCATCACCACATGACGGGCCTTGATCCGGGGCAGCGCGATGGCGCGCTTGGCCGGGGTATACGTGTCGGTCGTCGCAGCCATGTCACCGGCCCTCCGCTTTATCAAGGTTGGTCATCACGGTGTAGAACACCCAGGACACCAGCAAGATCACAAGGAAATACATGATCGAGAACGCCGCCGCCGGGCCAAGGTCGAACTGTCCGAGCGCCATTTTCACAAGGTCGATCGACAGGAAGCTGGTTGCGGTGCCGGGGCCGCCGCCTGTGACGACGAAAGGCTCTGTATAGATCATGAAACTGTCCATGAAGCGCAGCAGGATCGCGATCAGCAGCACACCGGCCATTTTCGGCAACTCGATATAGCGGAACACTTTCCAGCGGCTGGCCTGATCGATCTTGGCCGCCTGGTAATAGGCCTGCGGGATCGATTGCAGACCGGCATAGGCCAGAAGCGCCACAAGCGACGTCCAGTGCCACACATCCATGACCACAACGATGATCCAGGCGTGCAGCGGGTTGCGGGCATAGTTCCAGTCGATGTTCAGCGCATCCAGCACAAACCCGATCAGGCCAATGTCACCGCGGCCCAGAATTTGCCAGATCGTGCCGACCACGTTCCACGGGATCAGCAGGGGCAACGCCATCAGCACCAGACAGACCGACGCCCAGAACCCGCGTTTCGGCATGCAGATCGCAATCGCAATGCCCAGCGGGATTTGAATGGCCAGGATGATGCCGGAGAACATCAACTGCCGCCCAAAGGCCGAATGCACCTGCGAAGATGTCAGAACCTGCTTGAACCAGCCCAAGCCCTGCCAGAAGAAAACGTTATTGCCGAACGTGTCCTGCACCGAGTAGTTGACGACCGTCATCAGCGGGATCACCGCGGAAAAGGCGACCAGAACCAGGACCGGCAGAACCAGGAACCACGCTTTGTTGTTTTGCACCTTGTCCATCAGACGGCCTCTTTGGTGGTGGCGGAAACCGAATGCAGGGGCGTCACGCGCCAGTCATCGGCATAGACATTCACCCGTTCGGGTGCGAATTTCAGGCGGTTCGCCCCGGCGGGCACGGTCATGCCCTCCGGCAGGATCGCGTTCACCGGCTTGCCCGCGAATTCGGCGCGCAGGATCTGGTGCCGGCCCACATCCTCGATGCGTTTGATGGTCACGGGCAGACCCTCTTCGCCGCTGGCGATGGTCACGAATTCGGGGCGAATGCCGATCTGCACATGACCGCCCGGCGCGGTGTAGTGGCCCCCAAGCGGCACGCTATGGCCCCCGCAATGCGCCATGCTGCCCGACACCTCGGCGTCGATCAGGTTCATGCCGGGCGAGCCTATGAAATACCCCACGAACGTATGTTCCGGCGTGTCGAACAGCTCTTCGGGGGTGCCAAGCTGGACCACGCGCCCGTCATGCATGACCACGACCTTGTCGGCGAAGGTCAGCGCTTCGGTCTGGTCATGGGTCACGTAAATCATGGTGTGGCCGAATTCGTTGTGCAGCGCCTTCAACTGCGTGCGCAGTTCCCATTTCATATGCGGGTCGATGACCGTCAGCGGTTCGTCGAACAGGATGGCGTTCACATCCTCGCGCACCATGCCGCGGCCCAGACTGATCTTTTGCTTGGCATCCGCCGTCAGCCCGCGCGCCTTGCGCTTGAGCAGGTCGTCCATGCCGATCATGCTGGCAATCTGTTGCACACGCTTGGCAATGTAAGCCGGATCCATGCCCCGATTGCGCAGCGGAAAGGCCAGGTTGTCGCCCACCGTCATGGTGTCGTAAACCACTGGGAACTGGAACACCTGCGCGATATTGCGCGCAACCGTGTCCTGATGTGTTACATCCTTGTCGTCGAACAGAATGCGCCCGCGCGACGGCACCAGCAGCCCAGAGATGATGTTCAAAAGCGTGGATTTCCCACACCCGGACGCGCCCAGAAGCGCGTAGGCTTCGCCGTCTTTCCAGACATGGTCCAACTGCTTCAGCGCGAAATCGTCCTCGGACTGCGGGTTGGGCAAGTAGGAATGCGCCAAGTTATCAAGCGTGATTTGTGTCATCTTCCCCCCTCAGGCCGCGGCAGCGTAGGATGCGGGCGCGACCAGGTCACCGCTTTCGGCAAACACGTAGATATGCGAGGCATCCAGCCAGACTTCGATCGGCGCGCCATACTCCAGGTGATGGACGCCATGCATCAACCCCACCCAGCGGTCGCCCGCATGATCCAGATGCACGAAGGTTTCCGACCCGGTAATCTCGGTCACGTGCAGGGTGCATTGAAAATGCAGCCCATCATTGCCCTGCGCGCGCAAGTGCAGGTGGTCGGGGCGGAACCCGGCGGTATAGGTGCCATCGGGCAGGTCAACCAACGCACCGCTGGCGGGCGCGCTTTGCCCCTCGCCAAAGCTGATCTGATTGCCCTGCTTCAAGACGCGGGTGAAGTTCATCGGTGGATCGGAGAACACCCGCGCCGTGGTCGCGTCACTGGGGGCGCGATACACTTGCGGCGTGGGGCCGAATTGCGTGATGCGCCCTTCCCACATGGTCGCCACGTTGCCCCCCAGCAAAAGCGCCTCTTCGGGTTCGGTGGTGGCATAGACAAACACCGCGCCGGATTCTTCGAAAATGCGGGGGATTTCGGCGCGGAGTTCTTCGCGCAGCTTGTAATCCAGATTGGCCAGCGGTTCATCCAGAAGCACCAACCCCGCATCCTTGACCAAGGCCCGTGCCAGCGCGCAGCGCTGTTGCTGCCCGCCCGACAATTCCAGCGGCTTGCGCTCCAGCATGGGTGTCAGTTGCAGGAATTCGGCGGTTTCACGCACCCGCCGGTCGATTTCAGCGCGCGACATGCCCATCAGCTTCATGGGGGACGCGATGTTGTCATAGACCGTCATCGACGGGTAGTTGATGAATTGCTGATATACCATGGCCACCTTGCGGTCCTGCACCCGCATGCCGGTGACGTCCTTTCCTTCCCAAAGGATACGCCCGGTCGCAGGCACGTCCAGCCCGGCCATCAACCGCATCAGGCTGGTCTTACCCGACAAAGTGGGGCCAAGCAGCACATTCATCGTGCCGCGTTCCAGCGTCAGGTCGGTGGGATAGATATGGCTCTGCCCCTCCACGACTTTCGAGACGCTTTCCAATACAAGCGACATTGTTTGTTCCTCCCTCTCGCGCAGCTTATTCCGCGGCGCGCAATATCTCTGTCACGTTCCGCGCCATCCACGCATCCAGCGTGGCCACCTGCTCTGCCGTCAGGCGCAAGCCAAGCTTGCTGCGCCGCCAGATCACGTCGTCGGCGCTGCGGGCATATTCTCGAGTCATCAGCCAGTTGACCTCTGCCGCGGTCAGGGTCGCGCCGAAATCCTCTCCCAGATCGGCGGCGGTTTTGGCATCGCCCAATATTTGCCGGGCTTCTGTGCCATAGGCACGCACAAGGCGACGGGCCCAGAAATCGGTCAGAAAGGCAAAATCACGCCGCAACTGCGCCACCAGCGCCGGGCCGCCATCATGGGCGAAATCCCCCCCCGGCAACGCAACACCGGCGGTCCATGTTCCCTTGGCCAAGGGCAGCACGGTCCCGATATGCTCCAGCGCCGATTCCGCCAGCCGCCGATAGGTGGTGATCTTGCCGCCGAAGATATTCAGCACC
>JAAAPG010000208.1 GCA_009908405.1 Alphaproteobacteria bacterium
ACCAGCACCCACCCCAGCACCAAAATGCCAAGCCCCACACGTCGCATTAGCTGCGCCTGCATTACATCGCCTCTGTTAATGTCCCGCTTGTTTTGCTGCGGGTTTCCTGCCTACCTACAGACTACCACGAAGACGATGCTGCGAAAAGCATGTTTATTCAATGCGTTTTGCGATGTTCTTAATGCAGTCTCTTGGCAGGTCTTGCGCCAGGAAGCGGCGTCTGCGCAAGATGCTGCGTCAGCAGCCGTCGATCCAGCCCACAAGCTCTGGCAGCTCGCCCAAATGTCGCAGGGCGCGGAAGCGGTCATGGTCGAACGGGGTTTCGGCCTGCTCTATGGCCCATTCCAGCCCGTGCGGCACATGCACGCCCCATGCGCCCGCAATGATCGGCGCCACCACGTCCGAGCGCATGGAATTTCCCGCCATCAAGGCGCTCTCGGGGCCTTCGCCATGGCGCGTGAAAATGCGGGCGTAGGTCTCGGGCGTTTTCTCGGACACGATCTCGATGGCGTCGAACAGATCGCCCAGACCCGATTGCGCCAGTTTGCGTTCCTGGTCCAGCAGGTCACCCTTGGTAATCAAGACCAGCCGATGCGACGGGGCCAGCGCGCGGATGCTGTCTTCGGCATGGGGCAACAATTCGATCGGGTGGCGCAGCATCTCTTGCCCGGCGGCCAGGATTTCGGCGATCACCGATGCGGGAACGCGCTGGTCCGTGATCTCGACCGCCGTTTCGATCATGGACAGCACAAAGCCCTTTATCCCGTAGCCATAGCGGACAAGGTTGCGCTTTTCCGCCTCCAGCAAGCGGACCATCAGGGTGTCGCGGTCGGTATAGTCCGCCAATAGCCCGGCGAAATGGTCCTGCGTCAGCCGGAAGAAGCGTTCATTGTGCCACAGCGTGTCATCCGCATCGAAGCCGATTGTCGTGATCCTGTCCATCGCGGCTCCTGCCATGGGGTTTTCAGAGGGGTGACTCGTCCTATATTCGACGTTATAGCAGCCAGCAGCAACCAAGCGGATGAACCCGATGCCTATCGCACCGACCATGACAGACAGTGATGGACCGGACAATGATGACGCGGTCGTCACCAAGACCAAGACCCGCACGCAGCGGCCGCCCATGTACAAGGTCATGCTGCTGAACGACGACTACACGCCGATGGAATTCGTGGTGCATGTGCTGGAGCGCTTTTTCGGCATGTCGCACGCCATGGCCTTCGACATCATGCTGACGGTGCACAAGAAAGGTGTTGCCGTCGTGGGCGTCTTCTCGCATGAGGTCGCGGAAACGAAGGTCGCGCAGGTGATGGATTTCGCGCGGCGTCACCAGCATCCGCTGCAATGCACGTTAGAGAAAGAATAACCGCGCTTGCGACCTGTTGCCGCCATGACATTGGCCACCCCGGCCCCCCGTGCCGAGCGGTTGGCGCACGCGCTTGCCCAAGGGTTGGTTCTGCCAGAAGGTCGCGTCACGGTATTGCGCCCCCATGCGGGCGAGGCGTTCGCGCCGCTGGACATGGCGCGCCTGCATGTGGTGCAGGGGTTTCGCCCGGATCATGACGCGCTGTCGGCGGCGGGGTTCTCCGTCGGCGTGACCGCGCAGCCGGCACCCTCGGTGCTGGTGTGCCTGCCCCGCGCCAAAGAGCACGCGCAGGGTCTGATCGCCGAGGCCGCGGCCTTGGCCGGGACCATGGTCCTGGTCGATGGCCAGAAAACCGACGGGATCGATTCGATTCTGAAAGCGCTGCGCAAGCGCGTGCCGGTTGACAGCGTGTCGAAAGCGCATGGCAGATTGCTTTGGTTCGACCCGCGTGGCGTGGATTTTTCCGATTGGGCGGCCAAGCCGCGCATGATTCAGACGGAGTTCGGCCCGATGGCCACCGCGCCCGGCCTGTTTTCCGCCGATGCCGTCGATCCGGCGTCCCGGATGCTGGCAGAGCTGTTGCCCGCCGAATTGCCCGCCCGCATGGCCGATTTCGGTGCAGGTTGGGGATATTTGTCCGCCGCGATCCTGTCGCGCCGTGGGCCGGAGGTGCTGCACATGGTTGAAGCCGAGCATGACGCGCTCGCCGCCGCGCGCCAGACCATCACGGACCCGCGCGCGCAGTTTCACTGGGCCGATGCGACCAGCTTCCGCTTGCCCGACGCGCTGGGTGGCATCGTGATGAACCCGCCATTCCATGTCGGGCGCGCCGCGCGGCCCGAATTGGGCTTGGCGTTCATTGCGGCCGCGGCCCGCGCCTTGGGCACGCGGGGCCAGTTGTGGCTGGTGGCCAACAGCCATTTGCCCTATGCGCAGGCGCTGGAAGACCGATTTGTCCACCTGTCGGTTCTGGCCGAGGATAACCGCTTCCGCGTCTGGCACGCCAAGCAACCACGCAAGGTGAAACCATGAGCTTTTCCATTGCCGGCAAGACGGCCATCATAACCGGGTCCGCCAATGGCGTCGGCCTGGCGATTGCCCGCCATTTCACCGATCAGGGCGCCAATGTCGTCATGGCCGACCGCGACGAAAGCAAGCTGAAATCAGAGGTCGCCAAAATGGCGGGCGCGGATGAACAGGTCATCTTTTTCGCGGGCGATCTGCGCGAGCGTCTGACCATCGCCAACCTGCTTTCGGCCACGGTGGATGCGTTCGACCGGGTGGATATCCTGGTCAATGCGACGCGCCAATGCTGTTCCTCGGACCCGCTGGACGACCAGAGCGATACGGTCGAGGAGGCCTTGCAGCAGAACTTGCTGGCCAGCCTGAGGCTGAGCCAACTTGTCGCCAAACGCATGATCGCGCAGCGCGAGGGGGACGACGAGCTCAAGACCGCCGGATCCATCGTCAACCTGTCCTCGATCGCGGCGCGCCGCACCCAGCCGGAACTGATGGCCTATTCCATCGCTTCGGCGGCGCTGGACCAGATGACACGGTCCATGGCCGTGGCACTTGCCGCGTCGCGCGTGCGCGTGAACGGGGTGGCGCTGGGATCGGTCATGAGCGCAAACCTTAAAGACCAGATGCAGGCGAATGACGATTACCGCGATCGAATTCTGCGCCAGACGCCCATGGGCCGGATCGGCGCGGCGTCAGAGGCGGCAGAGGCCGTGCAATTCCTGTCGTCGGATGCCGCGGCCTTCATGACCGGCCAAATCGTCACCGTTGATGGCGGTCGCACATTGCTGGACCCGGTGGCCGTGCCTGCGCATTGACGCAATCCGCGCGATCTAGCTGCTTTCCCATGCGACGGAACTGACAAGCTGGTTGCAAGCCTCTTGCTTGCTGACCCAGACCACCGTCGTGTCGAACGTGGTTTGCACCGCCTTGCGCGCACGGGTCAGATCGTCATCGGTTGCCCCGAGGTTCCGGGCCAGAGTGATGTTGCGGTTGGCGTCCTGCCGCATGGTGCGGGCACCGTCATACCCGCCCGCATAACCTGCGCATTGGCGTGCTGCAATTTCCGCACCGGCGGCCAGGCGCGCGTGTTTTTCCATCGGGTTTGCGGGCGGCGGCGGGGCGCAGGCCACGACCAACATGCACATCCCCAGAACGGTTATTCCCCTGATCTCCATCACACCATGCTCTCCTGCTCGGGTCATCTGCGCAGCGTCGGGGAAAAGAGTTAACAAACCTTTTCAGGGTGGGAAGATTGCTCAACTGGTGGCGACAGGTGCGTTCTGGGCCAGGGCCTCTGCCGGGTTGACGGCGATCCGCGACAGCGGCCAGCCCAGCTCGACAAG
>JAAAPG010000163.1 GCA_009908405.1 Alphaproteobacteria bacterium
GATTTGGTCTGGCAATGCCGCGATGGTCGTGCCCGGCTGAACCGCGCCGCGCGGTTTGATCCCGACGCGTGGGAGGCTCAGCAAAGCGCGCCGCTGGACAGCCTGCGCGCTTTGCTGGCGGAATCGCGGATCGACATTCCAAGCGACCTGCCCGCCGCCTGCGCGGGTCTGTTCGGCTACCTGGGGTATGACATGATCCGGCTGGTCGAACATCTGCCCGACGTGAACCCCGACCCGATCGGCGCGCCCGATGCGCTGATGCTGCGCCCCTCGGTCGTGGCGGTGCTGGACGGGGTGAAGGGAGAGGTGATCGTGGTCGCCCCCGCATGGGCCGAAAGCGGTCTGCCCGCGCGCGCGGCCTACGCGCAGGCGGCCGAGCGCGTCATGGATGCCGTGCGCGACCTGGAACGCGCCCTGCCCGGCACCCCGCGCGAACTGCTGACGGATGGTGACGCCCCTATCGGTGCGCCGGTGTCGAATTTCGCCAAGCCCGACTATCTGGCCGCCGTGGAACAGGCCAAAGACTACATCCGCGCGGGCGATATCTTTCAGGTCGTGCCATCGCAGCGCTGGTCGCAGCGTTTCGCGCTGCCGCCCTTCGCGCTTTACCGGTCGCTCCGGCGGATGAACCCCTCGCCCTTCATGTTCTACTTCGATTTCGCGCTGGAAGAGGGTCCGTTTCAGGTGATCGGCGCCAGCCCGGAAATTCTGGTGCGGCTGCGCGATGGCGAGGTGACGATCCGCCCCATCGCGGGCACGCGACCGCGCGGGGCCACACCGGAAGAGGACCGGGCGCATGAGGCCGATTTGCTGGCCGATGAAAAGGAACTGTCGGAACACCTGATGTTGCTGGATCTGGGCCGCAACGATGTGGGCCGCGTGGCGCGCATCGGCAGCGTGCGCCCGACCGAGGAATTCGTGATCGAACGCTACAGCCATGTCATGCATATCGTGTCGAACGTGGTGGGCGAGCTGGCCGAGGGGCAGGATGCGCTCTCGGCCCTGTTGGCCGGTCTGCCCGCGGGCACGGTCAGCGGCGCGCCCAAGGTGCGCGCGATGCAGATCATTGACGAGCTGGAACCGGAAAAACGCGGCGTCTATGGCGGCGGCGCTGGCTATTTTTCCGCGAATGGCGAGATGGACATGTGCATCTGCCTGCGCACCGCCGTGTTGAAGGATGAAACGCTTTATATTCAAGCCGGGGGTGGCGTGGTCTATGACAGCGATCCGCAGGCAGAATACGACGAAACCGTCAACAAGTCGCGGGCCCTGCGCCGCGCCGCCGAAGACGCCGGGCGCTTCGCGCGCGGCAACGGCTGATTGCCCCAAAGGACTTTCGATGCCCCATGCCAAGACCACGCCTTTCGCCATGCCCTTGCCAGAGGCACTGGCCCATGTCGACCGGGTCTTCGGCGTGGACAGCATTCTGGCCGACGAGGGCCAGGACATTGTCGCGCCCTATTACGTGCAGTCCGAACCGGGGTACAAACGCGTGCATTCCGAAAAGGGCTGCATGCACATGGCGCTGAACCCCGACGGGGTTTACAGCGCGGACGGCTATTTCACGCAAATCCGCGACGTGGCGTATCAAATCCGGCAGGTACAAGCGAAACGCGTGCTGGAACTGGGCAGCGGCATGGGGTTCAACTCCATCACGCTTGCCCCCGACCACGCGACGGTGCAGTTCACCGGGCTGGACCTGATGGCGCATCATGTCAAAACCGCATCGAAAGACGCCGCGCAACTGCCCAATGCCAGCTTCCGGCAGGGCAGCTATGCCGATATTCCCGCCGAGCTGCATGGCGCGGATGTGGTCTTTGGCCTGGAAACCCTGTGCTACGCGACCGATCTGGACGCGGTGGCCGCCCAGATCGCCGCCGCCATGGCCCCCGGCGGGCGCTTCGTGATGTATGACGGCTTTCGCCGCGCCGATTTCGATGCCGCCCCGCCGGACGTGCAGACCGCCGCGCGCTTCGTGATGTATGACGGCTTTCGCCGCGCCGATTTCGACGCCGCCCCGCCGGACGTGCAGACCGCCGCGCGCCTGTTCGAGGTGACGACGGCCGTGACCGGCGGCTTTCACACCATCGACGCGTGGGACGCGGCGCTGACCCGCGCGGGCCTTGTGGTGCTGCGCCGAGAAGATTTGACCGACCAATCCATTGCCGGGATGCGGTATTTGCACAACCGCGCGGCCAAGTTTTTCCATTCGTGGAAATACCGCGTGTTGAAGCATGTCATGCCGAAATACCTGATCCGAAACGCAGTCGCCGGGCTGGTCGGCCCCTACATGATCGAAGGGGCGGGGCCGAACTCGGGCGACACGATGGGGGCGATCACCTATTCGGTGCTGATGGCCGAAAAGCCGCGCTGATTTTCCCGCTTTCCCAACGCGCGCATGGCGCTTATATGCGCGTCATGTCCCAGAACCCGCCCCAGCTTCGCCCCGATATCGCCCCCCGCGCGCAGATGCGCGACAGCCGCCGCCCCGGCCAACCCACGCGGTCATCGTGAACACTTGCGGTTTCCTGGACAGCGCCAAGGCGGAATCGCTGGACGCGATCGGCGAGGCGTTGACAGAAAACGGCCGCGTGATCGTGACCGGCTGCCTGGGCGCGGAACCCGATTACATTACCGGGGCGCACCCAAAGGTGTTGGCCGTGACCGGGCCGCACCAATATGAGCAAGTGCTCGATGCCGTGCATGACGCCGTGCCGCCCGCGCCCGACCCGTTCGTGGACCTGCTGCCCGCCTCCAGCGTCAGCCTGACGCCCCGACATTACAGTTACCTCAAGATTTCCGAGGGTTGTAACCACAAGTGCAAGTTCTGCATCATCCCCGACATGCGCGGGAAGCTGGTCAGCCGTCCGGCCCACGCGGTCGTGCGCGAAGCGGAAAGGCTGGTCGAGGCCGGGGTGCACGAATTGCTGGTCATTTCGCAGGACACATCGGCCTATGGCGTGGACCTGAAACATGCCGAAGACCGCGGCCACCGCGCGCATATCACCGACCTGGCGCGCGATCTGGGGTCGCTTGGCGCGCCTGGGTGCGGCTGCATTACGTCTACCCCTACCCGCATGTGCGCGCGTTGATCCCGCTGATGGCGGATGGCCTGGTGCTGCCGTATCTGGATATCCCGTTCCAGCACGCCCACCCGGATACGCTCAAGCGCATGGCGCGCCCTGCCCATGCCGAACGCACGCTGGACCATATCGCGGCATGGCGCGACATCTGCCCCGATATCACCCTGCGCTCGACCTTCATCGTCGGCTATCCGGGAGAGACCGAGGCCGAATTTCAGACGCTGCTGGATTGGCTGGACGAGGCGCAACTGGACCGGGTGGGCTGTTTTCAATACGAAAACGTCACGGGTGCGCGCGCCAATGCCCTGCCCGACCACGTGCCCGATGACGTGAAAGCCGAGCGTTTCGCCCGTTTCATGGAAAAGGCGCAAGCGATTTCCGAGGCGAAACTGGCCGCGAAGGTCGGTCAGCGGCTGGACGTGATCGTGGATGACGTCGATGACGACGGCATCGCCACCTGCCGCACCAAGGCCGACGCGCCGGAAATCGACGGCAACCTGTTCATCGACGAGAGCACGGACGGGCTGGCCCCCGGCGACATCGTCACGGTCGAAGTGGACGAGGCGAGCGACTACGACCTTTGGGGCCAGCGGGTCGCCCCGGTTTGAAC
>JAAAPG010000044.1 GCA_009908405.1 Alphaproteobacteria bacterium
CTCCGCCATGTCAAGGTCGACCGTCACGGTGGACCCGCATAGCGGCGAGCGTTGTTTGACACTGGCCAACGGCGCGTCCAGCCGACCCTGATGCGGAATATCCGCTGCCAGCGCCAGAATCCGGGTGGAATAGAGCTTCATCATTTCGGCATTGTCGCTCATGGCTTTTCCTTGGCGTCGTGGCGCGGTAAACGGGTCGTGCGAAAGGACATAGCCCATGACATTCGATCCGCAAACCCTACGATATGATGATAAGGGCCTGATCCCGGTCATTGCGCAAGATGCCGCGACGCACGAGGTTCTGATGATGGCCTGGATGACTGCCGACGCTGTCGCCCGCACGCTGGACAGCGGGCGCGTGACCTATTGGTCGCGCTCGCGGCAGGCATTCTGGGTCAAGGGCGAAAGTTCCGGCCACGTGCAGAAGCTGGTCGAAATGCGGGTCGATTGCGACCGCGACTGCCTGTTGGTGCTGGTGCACCAGACCGGCCCGGCCTGCCACACCAACCGGCGGTCCTGCTTTTACACCGCGCTGCGCGACGGGACCGAGGTCGAGATCATGGCGCCGATGGCAGACCAAGGCTAGCCCGGATATCGGCGGGCGTGGCCCCGTCCGCGCGCAAAGTGGCCAGCGCGCGCGCATCGTCCCGCTTGGCCAGACGCTTGCCGTTGTCATCCCGAACAAGGTCGTGATGCCAATACCTTGGCGCCGGAAGTTCAAGCAATGCTTGAAGCAGGACATGAATGGCCGTCGCGTCGAACAAGTCCATGCCGCGGGTAACTTCGGTAATGCCTTGCGCGGCATCATCCAGCACCACCGACAGGTGATAGCTGGTGCCCATGTCGCGACGTGACAGCACAACATCACCCACGCGTGCGATCATCCAATCGGGGTCGAGCCAATGCACCCCGCGGCGCAACGGGCCGTTTTCGACAAAGGACAATCGCCCGACACGGGCCAACGCCAGACGCATGTCCAGGCGCAGCGCGTCTTGCGACCCGGCCTCTGCCATGCTGCGGCCCCGGCACGCGCCCGGGTAAACGAACCCGTCCGGGCCGATCACCGGCGCGCCCTCTTGCGGGGCCGACAGCGCTGCGCGGATGTCGCCGCGCGAGCAGGTACACGGGTAAATCACGCCCATCGCCGCCAGCCGTTTCAGCGCCGCGCGATGGTTGCGCAAATGGTCGGATTGCCGCCAGACCGGTCCGTCCCATGTCAGCCCCAGCCATGCCAGGTCGTCCATGATGGCACGACTGTAGCTTTCGCGGCACCGTTGGCGGTCAATATCCTCCAATCGCAGCAAAAACCGCCCCTGCGGTCCCGCGCGCTCCGCCGCAACAAATGCTGCAAAGGCATGGCCCAGATGCAGCGGCCCCGTGGGGGACGGGGCAAAGCGCGTCACCGCGCCCTCAGGCGGCATCGGGGCGGATTTGGGCGTCCAGCCAATCGCGAAACGCGGCCTTCGCGCGGTCGGTATAGGCCTTGTAGCGTTCGCGCCGCCCGCGCCGCCCGCCGCGCGCGTCAATGGGCGGGAACAGCCCGAAATTGACATTCATCGGCTGGAATGACTTGGCCTCTGCCCCTCCGGTGATGTGGTGGACAAGCGCGCCCATGGCGGTTTCGCCCGGCGGTGCGGGCACATGCGCGCCCAGCACTTCCGCCGCCGCCATGCGCCCGGCCAACAAGCCCATCGCGGCGGATTCGACATAGCCTTCGACCCCCGTGATCTGCCCGGCAAACCGCAGGTTGGGGCGCGTGCGCAGGCGCAACTGGTCATCCAGCAGCGTCGGCGAATTCAGGAACGTGTTGCGGTGTATCCCGCCCAGCCGCGCGAAAGAGGCGTTTTCAAGACCCGGAATCATACGGAAAACAGAGCCTTGCGCGCCATACTTCATCTTGGTCTGGAAACCCACGATGTTGAACAACGTGCCAAGCGCATTGTCGCGGCGCAATTGCACCACGGCATAGGGTTTCACATCGGGCGCATGCGGGTTGGTCAGGCCCACGGGCTTCATCGGGCCATGGCGCAGGGTTTCGCGCCCGCGTTCGGCCATGACCTCGATTGGCAGGCAGCCGTCGAAATAGCCCGCCGTTTCACCTTCGTGGAACTCGGTTTTCTCTGCCGCGACAAGAGCATCGATGAAAGCCTCGTACTGATCGCGGTCCATCGGGCAGTTCAGATAGGCCGTGCGCTGTTCCTCGGTCTCGCCCTTGTCGTAGCGCGACTGGAACCAGGCTTGCGACATGTCGATGCTGTCGAAATAGACGATCGGCGCGATCGCGTCGAAAAAGGCCAGCGCTTCGGCCCCGGTTTCCGCCGCAATTGCTTGCCCCAACACGCTGGATGTCAGCGGCCCGGTGGCGAATATCCACTGGCCCCGGTCGGGCAGCGCCCGCACCTCGCCGCGCTGCACGGATATGCGCGGATGCGCCAGCAACCGCGCGGTGACGTCGGCGGCAAAGGCATCGCGGTCCACCGCCAGCGCGCCGCCCGCAGGCAGCGCATGGGCGTCGGCCATTTCCATGATAACCCCGCCCGCCGCGCGCATTTCCCAGTGCAGCAACCCCACGGCGTTGTTCTCATCATCATCCGAGCGGAAGGAATTGGAACAGACCATCTCTGCCAGGTTCTGGGTCTGGTGCGCGAAGGTGCCGGTGTCGGGGCGCATTTCGTGGATGACCACGTCCACCCCCATATTGGCGGCCTGCCACGCGGCCTCGGACCCCGCCATGCCGCCGCCCACGATGTTCAGAACCTTGTCCATAACCATCCCTTTCCTGTTTGGCTTCAGATAACCGCCGCAAAGGGCTTTGGCAAATGTGGGCAAAAAAATCGCCGCGCATGCGTGGGGGCGCATGGCGGCGACAGTCAGGTCAGGCGTGCAGTCAGACGCCTTCGGGCTCAGGCAATGAGCGGCAGATGAAAGGCGGCGAACACCAGCACCACAAGCGCAACACCGCCGCACAAATCCTCGATGAACATTGCGCGACCGGCTTTGCTTTGAAGCGATGACATGGCGACCTCCTTTGATCTGTTAACTAAATGTTCTCATTTGTTCTTCATATAGTCAAGAACAAAGTTGGAACATTAGCCGATGGAAAGGTATTGGATCGCCTTGTCCTGTTCCATCAACCACAGCGCCGCGCGCGCGGCGCGACCGCGAGGGCTGGTCAGATCGGGGTCATCCGCCAGCAGCTTGCGGGCGTCGGATTGCGCCAGCGCCATGAGGGCGGCTTGCCGTTCCAAGTCGGCCACGCGAAACCGCGGCAGGCCCGACTGCGCGGTGCCGATCAGGTCGCCCGCGCCACGAATGGCCATGTCTTCCTCGGCTATGCGAAAGCCGTCTTCGCTGTCGCGCAGCAGCTTCAGGCGGCGCGCTGCCGTCTCGCCCAGGGGCGGCTCGTATATCAGCAAACAGGTAGAGGCATCGGCGCCACGCCCAACGCGCCCGCGCAACTGGTGCAATTGCGCCAGGCCGAAGCTCTCGGCGCGCTCGATCACCATGATGGTGGCGTTGGGCACGTTCACGCCCACCTCGATCACCGTGGTGGCGACCAGCAATTGGGTATTCCCGGCGGCGAATCGCGCCATGGCGGCGTCCTTCTCGGCAGGGGGCAATTGACCATGCACCAGCCCCACCACCCCGTCGCCGAAGGCCGCGCGCAGATGTTCGAACCGGGTTTGCGCTGCGGTCAGCGTGCTGACCTCGCTATCCTCGACCAGCGGGCAGACCCAGTAGGCCTGCCGCCCCTCGGCCATGGCGTGGCGCAGCTTGGCCACAACCTCTTCCAGCCGCGCGGACGACACGAGCGCCGTGGTGATCGGCTTGCGACCGGGCGGCTTTTCATCCAGCACCGCCACGTCCATATCGCCATATTGGGCCAAGGACAGCGACCGCGGAATCGGCGTCGCCGTCATCACCAGCACATCCGCACCCTCGCCCTTGGCCGCCAGCGCCGCGCGCTGCGCCACGCCGAAGCGGTGCTGTTCATCGACAACGGCCAGCCGCAAGTCGGCAAAATCCACGCCGTTCTGGAATACCGCATGGGTGCCCACCAGAATGTCGATCTGCCCTGCTGCCAACCCGTCCAGTTTGGCCGTGCGTTCAGCGCCCTTGTCGCGGCCCGTCAACAGCTCCAGCCGCACACCGGCGGCCTGCGCCAGAGGCGCCAGGCTCTCGAGGTGTTGCCGCGCCAGGATTTCCGTGGGCGCCATCAGCACGCCCTGCCCGCCAGCTTCCACCGCGATCAGCAGCGCCAGCATCGCCACCAGCGTTTTCCCCGCGCCCACGTCACCCTGCAACAACCGGTTCATGCGGCGCGGGCTCGCCATGTCGGCGGCGATCTCGCGCACCGCGCGGGTCTGCGCCCCGGTCGGCGCATAGGGCAGACTGTCCAGAACCCGTGCCTGCAAGACCCCGCTCGCGCGCGTTTCGCGACCCGGTTTGCGCCGCGCGCGGGCGCGCGCCATGGCGAGTGTCAGTTGATGTGCGAAGACCTCGTCATAGGCCAGGCGCGTCCGCGCCGGGGCGTCGAGCGCCAGATCGGACACCCCTTCCGGCGCCTGTGCCGCGCGCACGGCCTCACTCCAATCCGGCCATCCTTTCCGCGCCTTCAGCGCCGGGTCGATCCATTCTTCCAGCACCGGCAAACGCGCCAAGGCACCTGCAATCGCGCGGGTCATCAATTTTTGGCTGACACCGGCACAAAGCGCGTGGACCGGCTCATATTGCGGCAAGCTCTCGGCATCGTCCGCGCGCAGGACATGGTCGGGATGTACCATCTGCGCGATCCCATCGAACAATTCGACCTTGCCCGACACGACCCGCCGCTGCCCGGTCGGCAACAGCTTTTGCAGGTAATCGCCGCGGGCGTGAAAGAAAACCAACTGGAATTCCATCTCGGCATCCTGCACGAACACGCGGTAGGGCCGCCCGCGGGAACCAGGCGCATGATGCGCGCCCACGACGACATCGACCGTGGCGACAGCAGGAAAATCAAGTCCGAACAATGTGCTACGCCTGCGCCGATCGATCACGCCATGCGGCAGGTGAAGCAGCACATCGCGTGGCGTGGCGATGTCCAACCCTTCGAAAGCGCGCGCGGTTTTGGGACCGATCCCGTCCAATCCGTCCAGCGCGCCGAAAAGCGGGAACAGGATTTCGGGCCGCGATGCCATGTCAGAGCGCCCCGATCAGCGCAAGCCAGCCGTCTTCGTCCATCACCTCGACCCCCAGCGCGGCGGCCTTGGTGGCCTTCGACCCCGCGCCCGGCCCCGCGATCAGCAGGTCGGTCTTGGCAGAGACGGATCCCGCAACCTTGGCGCCCATGGCTTCGGCGCGCGCCTTGGCCTCGGCCCGCGTCATCCGCTCCAAGCTGCCGGTGAAGACCAGCGTTTTGCCCGCCACGGGGCTGTCGGACACCGGACGGGCGGCATCCTCGATGGTCAGGCAGGCGGCGAGCGCGTCGATCTCGTCGCCCTCTGCCTTGAGCGCGGCCAGCAACGCGCGCGCCATCACCGGGCCGACCCCGTCGATGGACAAAAGGTCCGCATAGGCCGGGCTGTCGGTGTCTTGCGCTTCTGTCATCGCGCGGCGCAGGTCGGGCCACGTGCCGTAATGGCTGGCGAGCAGCGCCGCAGACGTCTCGCCTACGTGGCGAATCCCGAGCGCGAACAGAAACCGCGCCAGCGGGATTTCGCGTTTTTCGTCAATGGCATCAAACAGTTTCTTGGCGCTTGTATCGCCCCAACCCTCGCGGTTTTTCAACTGGCGCGGCTGGCCGGGACCGAAGCGGTCCGCCAGCGCGAAGATATCGCGCGGCGTTGCGATCCAGCCGTCGCGCCAGAACGCCTCGACCTGTTTTGCGCCAAGACCTTCGATATCGAACGCCGCGCGGCCGACGAAATGTTTCAGGCGCTCGACGGCTTGCGCAGGGCAGATCAGCCCACCGGTGCAGCGGCGCACCGAATCGCCCGGCTCTCGGATGGCGGGGCTTTGGCACTCGGGGCAGGTTTCGGGGAACGCGTAGGGCGCGCTCCCCTCGGGGCGTTTCGACAGGTCCACGTCGCGGATTTTCGGGATCACGTCGCCGGCGCGGTAAATTTCGACCCAATCGCCGGACCGGATGTCACGGCCCTCGCGGATGGGCGCGCCCTTGGAATCGCGCCCGGCGATGTAATCCTCGTTGTGAAGCGTCGCGTTCGACACGACCACCCCGCCCACAGTGACCGGGTCCAGCCGCGCGACCGGGCTGAGCGCGCCGGTGCGCCCGACCTGGATTTCCATGGCCCGCAGCCGCGTCCAAGCGCGTTCGGCCGGAAATTTATGGGCAAGCGCCCATCGCGGCGTGGTGGAGCGATACCCAAGCCGGTCCTGCAACGCCAGATCGTCCAGCTTGTAGACCACCCCGTCGATGTCATAGCCAAGCGTGGCGCGCTGTTCCTCTATCCGCGCATAGGTGGAGAGCATCTCGTCCAGCCCCGCGCAGCGTTGCATGTCGGGATTGACGGAAAACCCGAGTGTTGCCAGGCGCGCCACCGCGGCGGACTGTGTTGCCGCAAGCGGTTCTGACAGCTCGCCCCACGCATAGGCAAAAAAACGCAAGGGGCGCGCGCCCGTAATCGTCGAGTCAAGCTGGCGCAGCGACCCGGCGGCAGCGTTACGCGGGTTGGCGAAGGTCTTGCCGCCCTGAGCGGCCTGTCGGGCGTTCAATGCCGCGAAATCGTCATGGGCCATGTAGACCTCGCCGCGCACTTCCAGAAGCGCGGGCGCGTTGCCAAGCGATTGCGGAATGTCCGCAATTTCGCGGGCATTGGCGGTCACATCCTCGCCCGTTTCGCCATCGCCGCGTGTTGCAGCGTGGATCAGCTTACCATCTTCGTAACGCAATGACAGCGACAAGCCGTCGATCTTGGGTTCGGCGGTAAAGGCCAGAGCCGCATCCATCGACAGGCCGAGGAACCGTCGTATGCCGGTGACGAACTCGGCAATGTCCTCATTGGTGAAGCCATTGGCCAGCGACATCATGCGCTTTGCGTGCCGGATTTTGCCGAAGGCCTCTACCGGGGCCGCGCCCACACGTTCCGATGGGCCGTCGCCATGGGCGAGTTCCGGAAAGCGTGTTTCGATCGCGGTGTTGCGCCGTCGAAGCGCGTCATAGGTCGCATCGTCGAGAATCGGTGCGTCATCGGCGTGATAGGCGGTATCAGCGCGCGCAATCAGGTCTGACAGGCGCGCGAGCTCCGCACTGGCCTCGGCGTCCGACAAGTCCGACACCGCGATCCCTGCCGTGTCCTTCGCCTTTCTGCCCGACATGAACGCCCCCGCACCCCAGTTTGCCTGATTACGGTGATAGGGTGCGGGCCATGTCGCGTCCAGCCCCGCAGGACGCGAGTCAGGCAGAGATGGCGCTTGGGTTGCGCGCAACAGTATCGTTTTGCACGACCGGATCGCGCAACACGTAGCCCCGGCCCCAGACGGTTTCGATATAGCTGTCGCCGCCCGTCGCCTCTGCAAGTTTTTTGCGAAGCTTGCAGATGAACACGTCGATGATCTTCAATTCCGGTTCATCCATCCCGCCATACAGGTGATTTAGGAACATTTCCTTGGTCAGCGTGGTGCCTTTGCGCAGGCTGAGAAGTTCCAGCATCTGGTATTCCTTGCCAGTCAGGTGCACCACGCTGCCACCCACCTCGACCGACTTTGCATCAAGGTTCACGTTCAGCCGCCCCGTGCGGATGACCGATTGCGCGTGGCCCTTGCTGCGCCGGATGATCGCATGGATGCGCGCGACCAGTTCTTCGCGGTGGAAAGGTTTTGTCAGGTAATCATCGGCGCCCCCTCCGAAGCCGCGAAGCTTGGTGTCGGTATCCAGATCCCCTGTCAGGATCAGCACCGGCGTATCGACCCTGGACACCCGGATCTGGCGCAGCACATCCAAACCGGCCATGTCGGGCAGGGTCAGGTCCAGCAAGATCAGGTCGTAATCGTACAGCTTGCTGAGTTCGACCGCGTCTTCGCCCAGATCGGTGCAATAGACGTTAAAATTCGAATGCGTCAGCATCAGCTCTATCGAGCGGGCGGTGGTCGGGTCGTCTTCAACAAGCAGCACGCGCATAAGGGTTCTCCATTGTCGCCGTTAACCCTAGATAAAACGGAAAGCGTTAATTCTAGGTTACCGTGCGCCTATTAAGAACACGTTCTACCTATGGTTGTCTATATTTTTGCAAGCTGGTCACTTTCAACCCGTCAACACCATGTTGTTCGACAGCTTTTGCCCAAAGATCGAATTCTTCATCCGACAGCGCGTAGCGATCAAGAACCGCCTTGCGGGACAACAGCCCGGCAGTCACGGCCTGAACCACAACTGCCTTGCGGCTGGCAACCCAGCGGCGCGTGTCCTTTGGCGGCAGATCCGCCAGTGTCAGCACTGTTCCGTCATCCAGACTGACCGCGCGCGGCCCGTCGACTTTCTTGATATACATGGCACCCTCGCTGGTCCTTCACCCGAATGACCCAAGGATTGCGCGGGAATATTAAGCAGAGGTTGAATGCGGGGTTGAGAATGCAGAGCATTTTCTTATATTTCGCGCTTGTTTTTCAGGAGTCGCAAAGATGCCCTTCGACCCGCCGCTCAATTCGCTGGGGCTGCCCAAGCCGGTGGCCGAAACCCGCGTTGTCGTGGCCATGTCGGGCGGGGTGGATTCGTCCGTGGTTGCCGCCGAACTGGCCGCCGAGGGTTATGACGTGGTCGGCGTGACGCTTCAGCTATACGACCACGGCGCGGCGCTGGCGAAAAAGGGCGCGTGCTGCGCGGGCCGCGATATTCACGACGCGCGCCGCGTGGCCGAGGAAATGGGCTTTCCGCATTACGTGCTGGATTACGAATCGAAATTCCGCGAATCGGTGATCGACGAATTCGCCGATGCCTACCTGGGCGGCGCAACCCCCGTTCCCTGCATTCGCTGCAACGAGCGGGTGAAATTCCGCGACCTGCTGGAAACCGCGCAGGACCTGGGCGCGGACTGCATGGCGACGGGGCATTACATTCAGCGCAAGCTTGGGGCGCATGGGGCGGAATTGCACCGGGCCGCAGACCCCGTCCGCGACCAGAGCTATTTCCTGTTTTCCACCACGCAGGACCAGTTGGATTACCTGCGCTTTCCGCTGGGCCACCTGGAAACCAAGGCCGACACGCGTGCGCTGGCGGCCAAGCACGGGCTGGCCGTGGCCGACAAGCCCGACAGCCAGGACATCTGTTTCGTGCCCGATGGCAATTATGCTGCCGTGATCGAAAAGCTGCGCCCCGGCGCGGGCGAACCGGGCGAGATTGTCGATACGGACGGGCATGTGCTGGGCACGCATGAGGGTGTCATCCATTACACGATCGGGCAGCGGCGCGGGCTTGGCATTGGCGGGCTGGCAGAGCCGTTGTATGTCGTCAAGCTGGACCCCGATGCCCGCCGCGTCGTTGTCGGCCCGAAAACGGCACTGGCCACCCGCACCGTGCCGGTGCGCGAGATCAACTGGCTGGGTGATGCGGCGTTTGACAGCCAGCGAGAATGGCACCTGTCGGTCAAGCTGCGCTCGACCCGGCCGCCGGCGCCCGCCATCATCCGGCCCCTATCCGCGCATGAGGCGGAGGTGGAGCTGCTGGTCCCCGAAGAAGGGGTCAGCCCCGGACAGGCCTGCGTGTTCTACGATGGCGACGGCACGCGCGTGTTCGGCGGGGGCTGGATCTGGAAAGGGCAGTAAGTAGGGGGGCGCGCCGCCCCCCTCTGGCCCGTTCCGGGCCATTCACCCCCTCGCGGAGTATTTCCGGCAAGATGAAATGGAGTGCGGCGCATGGGTGAACGACCCTTGGTGATGTCCTGCGGTGACCCGTCGGGCATTGGGCCAGAGATTGCCGCGAAGGCATGGGCGGCGGTCGGGCAGGATTGTCCCTTCGTCTGGTTGGGCGACCCGCGGCATTTGCCGCCGGGCGTGGCGTTCCGGGTGGTGGCGGACGTGGCCGATTGCAGCGGCGATGCGCTGCCGGTTCTGCCCGTAACCTTCGCAGCCGAAGCGCGCGCGGGCGCGCCCGACCCGGCCAATGCCACGGGCGTGATAGAGGCGGTCCGCCGCGGGGTGGAGCTGGTGCAAGCGGGCGCGGCGCGCGGGCTTGTGACCTGCCCCATCCACAAGGCGGCGTTGAAATCGGGCGCGGGTTTCGGGTTTCCGGGCCATACCGAGTATCTGGCGCACCTGGCGGGCGTGGATCGCGTGGTGATGATGCTGGCCAGCGACGCGCTGCGCGTGGTGCCGGTGACGATCCATATTCCGGTATCGGACGTGCCGGGGGCTTTGACGCAAGCGGTTCTGGAGGACACGATCCGCATTACCCACACGGCGATGATCCGCGATTTCGGAATCGCGGCGCCGCGCCTGGCGGTGGCCGGGCTGAACCCCCATGCGGGCGAGGATGGCACGATGGGGCTGGAGGACCGCGATGTGATCGCGCCGGTGCTGGACCGGCTGCGCGCGGAGGGGCTGGACCTGCGCGGGCCGCTGCCCGCCGACACCATGTTCCACGGCCCTGCCCGCGCCCGGTATGACGCGGCGATCTGCATGTATCACGACCAGGCGCTGATCCCGATCAAGACGCTCGCGTTCGACGACGGCGTGAATGTCACGCTGGGTCTGCCCTTCGTGCGCACCTCGCCCGATCATGGCACGGCTTACGATATCGCGGGCCAAGGCGTGGCACGGCCCGACAGCCTGATCGCCGCCATCCGCATGGCATGGGAGATGGGCGCGTGATCGACCATCTGCCGCCGCTGCGCGCGGTGATCCGCGACCATGATCTGCGCGCGAAGAAAAGCTTCGGGCAGAATTTCCTGCTGGACCTGAACCTGACGGCGCGGATTGCCCGCGCGGCGGGCGACCTGACGGGCGCGGATGTGCTGGAGGTCGGCCCCGGCCCCGGCGGGCTGACGCGCGGCCTGCTGGCGGAAGGGGCGCGCCATGTGCTGGCCGTGGAGAAGGACGCGCGCTGCCTGCCCGCGCTGGCCGAAATCGCCGACGCCTATCCGGGCCGGTTGGCTGTGATCGAGGGGGACGCGCTGGCGGTCGATCCGCTGGCCCACCTGACCCCGCCCATCAAGATCATTGCCAACCTGCCCTATAACGTGGGCACGGAACTGCTGATCCGCTGGATGACACCCGCCCAGTGGCCACCCTTCTGGGACAGCCTGACGCTGATGTTCCAGCGCGAGGTGGCCGAGCGGATTGTCGCCAAGCCGGGGTCCAAGGCCTATGGCCGCCTGGCGCTGATGGTCGGGTGGCGGGCGGATGCCAGGATCGTGCTGCACCTGCCGCCGGGGGCGTTCACCCCGCCACCCAAGGTCAGTTCCGCGGTGGTGCATATCACCCGGCTGGACGCGCCGCGCTACCCGGCCGATGCAAAGGTTCTGGAGCGCGTTGTCGCCGTCGCGTTCAACCAGCGGCGCAAGATGCTGCGCGCGGCGCTGAAAGGGCTGCACCCGGATATCGAAACGCTGCTACGGGCCTCCGGCATCGCCCCCACCGCGCGGGCCGAGGAAATCGGGCTGGCGCAATTCTGCGCGCTGGCCCGCGCGGTGAAAGACGCTTGACGGGTCGCGGATTGGCAGGCAAGGGGCAGCCATGGCACAAGCAGAGTTACAGATCGACCTTGGCGCGCTGAAAGCGAATTGGGCCGCCTTGGATGCAATGACCGCCGTGGAAACCGCCGCGACCGTCAAGGCCAATGGCTACGGGCTGGGCGCCGGGCGCGTGGCCCGCGCATTGGCCCAGGCGGGTGCGCGGCGGTTCTTCGTGGCCGTCGCCGAAGAAGGCGCCGCCGTGCGCAAGGCCATCGGCCCGGACCTGCCGATCCATGTCTATGGCGGGCATATGCCGGGCGACGCGGGTTTGATCCGCGACGCGGGGCTGATCCCGATGCTGAACTCGGTCGAGCAACTGACCCGCCAGTTCGAAAACCTGCCCGGAGCACCTTTCGGCATACAGCTTGACACCGGCATGAACCGGCTTGGGATGGAACCCGGCGAATGGGCCAGCGTGGCCGAAATCGCCTTGGGCGAAGGGCCAAGCCTTGTCATGTCGCACCTGGCCTGCTCGGATGACCCGGATCATTCGATGAATGCGCGACAACTGGCCACCTTCCGCGAGCTGACCGACGGCGCGGGCGTGCCGCGATCGTTGTCGGCCACGGGCGGCGTGCTGTTGGGGCGCGACTATCATTTCGACCTGACGCGGCCCGGCATCGGCCTCTATGGCGGGCTGCCCTTTGCGGATGCGCGCGCGGTCGTGCGTCTGTCGATCCCGGTGATCCAGACGCGCATCGTGCAGGCGGGGGAAAGCGTGGGGTACGGCAACAGTTTCGTTGCAAAGCGCGACCTGCGGGTGGCGACCATATCGGCGGGCTATGCCGACGGCATCCAGCGCGCACTGTCAGGGCGCGCGACGCTTTGGGCGGGCGACGTGCCCTGCCCGCTGGTCGGGCGCGTGTCGATGGATTTGCTGACGGTTGATATCAGCGCGGTGAAAGGCGAGGTCGAGGCGCTGGACCTGCTGGGACCGCATCAAGGCGTTGATGCCATCGCCGATATCCTTGGCACCATCGGATACGAGATGCTGACAGGGCTGGGACAGCGGTATCGGCGGGTGTATTCGGAGTAACGCAAAAACCCGCGCCCGCCGGGCGGGCGGTCTGGGGTTGCCGCGCGACGACAGATCCTACCAGCAACCTTACGCCACCACCCGGCCATCCTCCAGCCGCAACACGCGGTCCATGCGCTTGGCAAGCTCCAGGTTATGCGTGGCGATCAGGGCCGATAGCCCGGTTTCGCGCACGAGGTCCATCAGTGCGCCGAACACCTGGTCCGATGTGGTCGGGTCAAGGTTGCCCGTCGGTTCATCCGCCAGCAGCACCCCCGGTCCATTGGCCAGCGCCCGGCAAAAGGCCACGCGCTGTTGTTCCCCGCCCGACAAGGCGGCAGGCCGGTGGTCGGCGCGGTTGCCGACGCCCACGCGGTCCAGCAGCTTGCGCGCGTGATCGCGCGCCTGCGCCGCACTCTCGCCATTGGCAAGCTGCGGCAAGACGATGTTTTCCAGCGCGGTGAATTCCGGCAGCAGGTGGTGAAACTGGTAGATGAACCCGATCTGCCCGCGCCGCGCCGCCGTGCGCGCGTCATCCCCCAAGCGGGTCATGTTGGTGTCGTTGACCAGGACGTCCCCGGTATCGGGCGTGTCGAGCAATCCCGCGATATGCAGCAGTGTCGATTTGCCCGCGCCGGACGGGGCGACCAGGGCCACAACCTCTCCACGGTCCAGCGTGACCGAGACATCGCGCAGCACGCGCACTTCGTTGGGCAGCCCGGCGTTATACGTCTTGCAGATGCCGTCCAGCACCAAAGCTTGGTCCATGGAATGCTCATTCATAGCGCAGCGCCTCGACCGGGTTCATGCGCGCGGCGCGGCGCGCCGGAAAGATCGTGACAATAAAGGACAGTGACAGTGACAAGGCCACGGATTTCAGAACATCGACAAGCCGCAATTCGGCAGGCAGCGCATAGATGCCGCGAATGGACGGATCCCAGACCCCGCCGCCAGAGACGTAGTTCACAAGGCTGAAGATCGGGTCGATATAGATCACGAACAGGCAGCCCAGCACCACGCCTGCCAGCGTGCCCAGCAGCCCGATACTGGCCCCGCAGATGAAGAATACCCGCAGGATGGACCCTTCGGTCAGCCCCATCGTGCGCAGGATGCCGATGTCGCGCCCCTTGTTCTTGACCAGCATGATAAGCCCGGAAATGATGTTCATCGCCGCGATCAGCACAAGGATCGAGAGGATGACGAACATCACGTTATCCTCGACCTCCAAAGCGCGCAGGAACGACCCGGCGCTGTCGCGCCATGTCCAGAGCATGGCCCGCTCGCCCCCCGCGCGCAGCAGATCGGCGCGCAGCGCGTCGATATTGTCGGGGTTTTCGACCATGACCTCCATTTCGTCGGCCACGCCGTCGCGGTTGAAATAGGTCTGCGCTTCGTCAAAGGGCATGTACAGCCGCGTGCGGTCGATGTCATAGCGCCCGGCGGTGAAGATATAAACCACTTCATAGGCCGAGATACGCGGAGAGGTGCCGAAGGCCGTGCGCACACCATCGGGCGAAATCAGCCGGATGCTGTCACCCACGCCAAGGTTCAACTCGCGCGCCACGCCCGATCCGATGGCAACGCCATCGGCAAACCGCCCGATATCGCCCATGGCCGATTCCGGGTCGGCGATGCGCGGGATCGTGGTCAGCTTTTCGGGGCTGATGCCGAACACCTCGACCCCGGTATTGCGGCTATTGGCCGACGCCATGACCTGCCCTTTGACAAGCGGTGCGACACGCGTGACACCCGGAATGGACGCCAGACGCGCGGCCATGTCGTCATAATCCTCGATCACGCGGCTGGTGCGCCCGGCCTCATCCACATGCACTGCGGAATAGATCGTCACATGGGCATTCGCGCCCAAAATGGTGTCGACGAATTCGGTGCGAAAGCCCGACCGCACGGCCAGCGTGGCGATCAACGCGAATACGGCCAGCATGATCCCGACGAAAGAGATCACCGTCATCACGCTGACGCCGCCCTCGGCCCGGCGGGCGCGCAGGTAGCGCCACGCGATCATCCATTCGAACGGGGCGAAAGGCGGGGTTTGATTGGGCATCGTGTGCATGAGTCCATATCCGGTCCAGCGCCTGTCTAGCCCTTGCACAAACCAAGCGCAAAGGCAAAGCGGCGTCTGGATGGGTGGCTTTGCTCACATCTGCGCGCGAATGTGAAATTGCATTTCAGCAAAAAGCATGGTCTGGTTTTGGAATGGATATGGTTTTCGCATTCCTTGCGCTGTGCATGCTGGCGGTGTTCGCTGCCGCTGTCTTGCTATTGGGCTGGATGACCGGGGGCTGGGGCGGCGTCGCCTTTGTGGCGCTGACAGGCGGGGTGTGCGCGTGGGCCGCGCAGGGGCACCACTGGCGGCGTCACCCAAATGACCCGCGGTTCAACGCGGTTCGGCAACCACTCTCGAAGAGGCGCTAATGCCATGGGAACCTACCTGCGCACGGACCGCCCCGGCCTGAGCCTGTTGCTGGAGATGGTTCGACTGTATCGGCGGCAAAGCCGCGACATCCCGCGCACCGTGGCGGAATCGCTGGACGTGCAGCGCGACATGGTCACGGCAATCGAAGAGCTTCGCTGTGCGCCGCTGGTCGATTGCGACGTGCTGGAAATCGGACCGGGTCCGGCGCGCTTGGTCCTGTTGGCCACCGGCTTGACCAATCGTGCACTGGGGGTCGATCTGGAATGCGCGCCCGACCGGCTGGCGCTGTCGGATTTGTGGCGGATATGGCAGCAGAATGGCAGTTTGCGTGCGGTCAAGACCCTTGGCCGTCACGCCATGGGGCTGGATCGGAAGCTTCGCGCCGAACTGGCGCGCCAACTGGGCGTGCGCCCCGCGCAACTGCAAAGCCGGATCGAGCCGGGCGATGCGCAGGCCTTGCCTTTCGCGGATGAGTCATTTGACGCGGTCACGTCCACATCGGTGTTCGAACATCTGCCGGACCCGGCCCGCGCCGCTGCAGAGGTGGCGCGCGTGTTGCGACCCGGCGGTGTGGCACGCATGATTACGCATCTTTATACCAGCCATACCGGCGCGCATGACGTACGGTTGTTCGACGACCCGCACAGCTTGCCGCCGTGGCCGCATCTGCGCGATGCCACGCGCGCGCGCGTGCAGCCGAATTCCTATCTGAACCAGTGGCGGCTGGCCGACTATCGCCGCGCTTTCGAGGATCACTGGCCGGGCCATACCGACTGGCTGGGGATTGAGGACTATCCGTCGCAAACCGATCTGGACGCGCTGCGTGCGGCGGGCGAATTGCAGGACTATTCCGATGAGGAGCTGCGCGCCTCGGTTCTGGTGACAAGCTGGCGCAAGCCGGGCGCGAAGGTCTCGGCTTAAGCGTTTTCGGGCTTGGTCAATGCGGCCACGATCCGTTGGCTGAGCGGAGCCACCACCGCGACGATCGGAAAGGACACCGCCCAAGAGATCGGCCAGCCCGACAGCCACGCGCCGACCGCATCGGCGCCCAGCCCAAGACTGCGAAAGGTCGAGATGCCGGAAATGAGGAAGGACATCATTCCCGACATGATAAAGCCGAAGAGTATCTTGGAATAGCGCGCGGGGATCATTGGATGCTCCGTTTTTACCATATATTCAGAGATCTGAACCTGATCCGCACGCTTTCAAGGCCGCGCGGGGCAAAAACCACCCCGCGCTTGTCCGTCCCTCTCAGCCCTTGGGGCCGATCATGTCTTCGGGACGGACAACGCGGTCGAAGGTCTCGGCATCGACAAACCCCAGCGCAATCGCCTCTTCCTTCAGCGTGGTGCCGTTCTTGTGCGCGGTCTTGGCGACCTTGGTGGCGTTGTCATAGCCGATGGTCGGCGCCAGCGCCGTGACCAGCATCAGCGATTCCGTCATCAGCTTGTCGATCCGCTCGACATTCGCCTTGGTGCCGACGACCATGTTGTCGGTAAAGCTGCTGGCCGCATCGCCCAGAAGCTGCATGGATTGCAGCACGTTGTAGGACATCATCGGGTTGTACACGTTCAGCTCGAAATGGCCCTGGCTGCCGGCGAATCCCACCGCCGCGTCATTGCCCATGACATGCGCGCAGACCATGGTCAGCGCTTCGGCCTGCGTCGGGTTGACCTTGCCGGGCATGATGGAACTGCCCGGCTCATTCTCCGGCAGGATCAGCTCGCCCAGACCGGAACGCGGGCCGGAGCCCAGCAGCCGCATGTCATTGGCGATCTTGAACAGCGACGCGGCCACGGTTTTCAGCGCGCCAGAGAACATGACCATCGCGTCATGCGCGGCCAGCGCTTCGAACTTGTTGGGCGCGGTAACGAAGGGGAGATCGGTGATCTGCGCGATATGCCCTGCGACCGCCGTGTCCCAGCCCTTGCGGGTGTTCAGCCCGGTGCCCACGGCGGTGCCGCCCTGTGCCAGCTCGTAGATATGTGGCAGGCACATCTCGACCCGAGCGATGCCCATCTTCACCTGGTGCGCATAGCCGCCGAATTCCTGCCCCAGCGTCAGCGGTGTCGCGTCCTGCGTATGGGTGCGGCCGATCTTGATGATGTCCTTGAATTCCTCAGACTTCGCGGCCAGCGCGTCATGCAGTTTGCGCAGGCCCGGCAACAGCCCATCGCGCGCCAGCATGCCGATGGCGACATGCATCGCGGTCGGGAAGGTGTCGTTGCTGGACTGGCCCATGTTGCAATGGTCATTCGGGTGCACGGGGTCTTTCGACCCCATCTGCCCGCCCAGGATTTCGATCGCGCGGTTCGAAATCACCTCGTTCGCGTTCATGTTGCTTTGCGTGCCCGACCCGGTCTGCCACACGACCAGCGGGAAGTTGTCGTCGAAGCGGCCGTCGAATACTTCGCGCGCGGCCTGCAGGATGGCTTTGCCGCGCGTCTCGTCCAGACTGCCTTGCGCCATGTTGACCTGCGCGCAGGCCCATTTGATCGCCCCCAGCGCGCGGATGATCGGCACCGGCTGACGTTCCCAGCCAATCGGGAAATTCTGGATGGAGCGTTGTGTCTGCGCGCCCCAATACTTGTCGGCGGGCACGTCCAGCGGGCCAAAGCTGTCGGTTTCAACGCGGATGTTGGTCATGCGGGCGCTCCTTGCGGCGGGTTTGCTGTCGCTTACCGCTTTGGCGCGCCAAGATCAATCGGCATGCCGCCGCATACCGCTATTTGCGGAATTGGTCCAAGCTGACCACATCGGCGCTTTTTTCCTCGCGTTCGGCATCTTCCAGCATCGGCGCTTCCAGATCGTCGTCCTCCTCGTCATCCGCATCATCGTCCTGCTGCAACTCGAACCGCAGCCCGAATTCCACCGACGGGTCCACGAAGGTCGAGATCGCGTCGAACGGGATATACAAGGGTTCCGGCGCATTGCCGAAATTGAGCGTGATGGCGAAGCCGTTCGGGTCCACGTTCAGGTTGTCGAACCAATGCTGGACAACCAGCGTGATCTCTTCCGGGTAGCGGTCGCGCAGCCAGTCCGCCATCTGCACGTCGGGATGCCCGGTATCGACCGTGATGAAGAAATGATGCTCGCCCGGCAACCCGTCCTGCGCGACACGGTCCATCACCGACCGGATCAGGCCGCGCATGGCGTCATGCATCAGGTTGCCATAGTCGATTTCGCCGCTCATGCTGGTATGCCCTTCGATCCTTCTGCGCCCACCATACCCAACTGTGACCCGATTGAAAGGGGCGCTTTGCGTATTGGGTGAGATTTGAGCAAGGGGGGAGGTTGGGTTTGAGGGTGTCGGGTACGCGGACATAGCTGGCATTCCCTGCACTACGCTCGAAGGTCCGGTTTCACTCGGCTATAACACCGCAACTGTTCTCAGCATCGTGATCGCGATATTGATCAGGGTCAGGATGAACCAAACCGAATGAACACGCTCGCCGTGCGTCCACAACCGATGGCATCGCCCCGCAGATGGCCGATGCCGAAGAAGATGGCGAACAAGACCAGATCAGCGGTGGCGATCATGGCAAGCGTCCGCAGGGCCGGGGCGGAGACGTGGCCGGCGTCGTTCTCCGGCGGCGCCTAGAGCCGCACGAACTGGAGCGTGAAGTACTCCCTTTCGTCCCCGCAGACGAGCCCGCGCATCTCGAAATCGGCCCATGACATCCTGCTTTCGAGGACGCAATCGCAGATCCTGTCCCCATCGATGCAATCGTCGATCCGCGCGCCGATGCCGTGCTCGAAGGTCGGTTCATCGTCGAACATGCAAAAGCTCAGCGGCGTGTAGATGCGCGCCTCGAGCGGCCGGTCCGGGGCGATGTGCGCCATGGCCCCGTAGCTCTCCCAGTGTTCGAACCATTCGAACGTCAACCACGTGCCTCTCGTGCATTCATATGTCCGGCGGTCGCCCTCGCAGGAGAAGCCGCGCATCAGTCTGTCGACCTCGAAGAGATCCAGGTCTCCCTCTGAGCGAAAGTCTTTAAGCCCATGGCAGAGTCTAAGGGCGTCCTCGATCAACGCCTCGCGATTCAGGCGAAGGATCTCTTCGTCCAGATCTCGGTTCTCGCGGAGCCATGTAACGAATGGCGCCGGAAGGTTGCGCCGGGCGGTCTTCAGGGTCCGCGCGTCGCTGGCCTCGAGCGCCCTGTCGATGGACGGGGCAATGATGCTGGCAATAACGGCATCCGGCAGCCTGAATTCGTCCGTGTCATGGCCGCAATGCGACAGGATCGTCTCGAGATGTTTCAGGTCGAGGTCCGGACCGATGTGTCGCG
>JAAAPG010000279.1 GCA_009908405.1 Alphaproteobacteria bacterium
TTTGCCGCGATCGACCGTCAATCCGCGCCCTTGGCGACAGAGGACAGGGTGCTTTTGTGCCACCCGCAAGCCTATATCGACCGCATCCGCCGCGCCTTGCCCGCGGCGGGAATTTACCAGTTGGATGCCGACACGCATGTGTCCAACATGTCCCTGCAGGCGGCCTTGCGCGCCGTGGGCGGGGCCTGTGCCGCCGTGGACCGCGTTATGGGCGCGCAGGGCGGCAATGCCTTCGTTGCCATGCGCCCGCCGGGCCACCATGCCGAAACCGAAAAACCCATGGGCTTTTGCCTGTTCGGCAGCGTGGCGATCGCGGCGAAATACGCCATGCAGATGTACGGGCTGACCCGCGTCGCGGTGGTGGATTTCGACGTGCATCACGGCAATGGTACGCAAGACCTGCTGTGGGATGAAAGCCGCGCGCTGTTCATCTCCAGCCACCAGATGCCGCTTTGGCCGGGCACGGGTGGGCCTGATGAGACGGGCGCGCATGGCAACGTGATGAATGTGCCGCTGAAGCCGGGCACCGATGGCGCCGCGTTCAAGCGCATCTACGCGGATGTCGTGCTGCCGCAACTCGACCGGTTCGCGCCCGAACTGGTCATGGTGTCGGCCGGGTTCGACGCGCATCGCGACGACCCGCTGGCGCAGTTGGACCTGACCGAGGACGACTTCGCATGGGTCACGGGGGCTTTGTGCGACGTGGCGGGAAATCATGCCGAAGGGCGTCTGGTTTCCGTGCTCGAAGGCGGGTATGACCTGCCCGCGCTGGGCCGGTCGGTCGCGGCGCATGTCAAGGTTCTGATGGAGCGCAGCGCATGACCGACACCCCGATTGACGAGATGACTTTCGAAGCCGCCTTGGCCGAACTGGAACAGGTGGTCACCCGGCTGGAACGCGGCGATGTGCCGCTGGAAGATTCGATCACGCTGTATGAACGCGGCGCCAAGCTGAAAGCGCATTGCGAGGCGCGATTGCAGGCCGCGCAAATGCGGGTCGAAGCGATCCGGCTGGCCGAGGACGGCAGTCCCAATGGCTCTGAACCGTTCAGCCCATGAGCGACTTTCCCGCCGCGTTGAGCGCTGCCGCCGACCGGGTCGAGGCGCGCCTGCAAGCCGAAATCGCGACCTTGCCGCTCAGTATGGTGCGCGATGCAATGGCCTATGCGGTGCGCGGCGGCAAAAAGCTGCGCGGCTTTCTGGTGCTGGAAAGCGCGCGACTGCATGGTTTGGGGCCGGATCAGGCGGTGGCGAGTGCCGCGGCGATCGAGGCGATTCACGCCTATTCGCTGGTGCATGACGACCTGCCGGCGATGGATGACGACGATTTGCGCCGCGGGCAGCCCACCGTGCATGTGAAATGGGACGAGGCAACCGCCATCCTGACCGGTGACGCGCTGCAAACGCTGGCCTTCGGGCTGCTGGCGCGGCCCGACGCTGCGCCCACCGATGCCGGGCGTCTGGCGCTGCTGGCCACGCTCGCCCATGCTTCTGGTGGCGCGGGGATGGTCCTGGGACAGGCGCGCGACATTGCCGCCGAATCTGCCGCCGCGCCGCTGGACCTGCCCGCAATCACCGCGCTGCAAGCGGGCAAGACCGGCGCGCTGATCGAATGGTCGGCCTGCGCGGGCGCGCGCATGGCGGGCGCGGACCCCGCGCCGCTGGCCGCCTACGCGCAGGCGCTTGGGCTGGCTTTCCAGATCGCCGATGACCTGCTCGATGTCGAGGGCGATGCGGACCTTGCGGGCAAGCGTCTGCACAAGGATGCAGAGGCCGGCAAGGCCACCTTCGTGTCGCTTCTGGGGGTCGATGGCGCAAAAACGCGGGCGCGCGATCTGGTCGCACAGGCGCAAGACGCCCTTGCCCCCTACGGCCCGAATGCCGATATCTTGCGGGACGCCGCGCAATTCGTTATTGCCCGCAAGGCGTAAGCGCACGCGCAAGCCGAGGACCAAGCCCATGCCCGACACGCCCCTTCTGGACAAGGTCCACAGCCCCGCCGATCTGCGTGGGCTGACGGACGCACAGTTGCGGCAAGTGGCAGATGAACTGCGCGCCGAAACCATTGCCACCGTCTCGGAAACCGGGGGGCATCTGGGCGCGGGGCTGGGGGTGGTCGAACTGACCGTGGCGCTGCACGCCGTGTTCGACACCCCGCGCGACCGGCTGATCTGGGACGTGTCGCACCAGTGTTACCCCCACAAAATTTTGACCGGCCGCCGCGACCGGATGCGCAGCTTGCGGCAGGAAGGCGGGCTGTCCGGGTTCACCAAGCGGTCGGAATCGCCCTATGACCCGTTCGGCGCGGCGCATAGCTCGACCAGTATTTCGGCGGCCCTGGGGTTCACCATGGCGCGCGATCTGGGCGGCAGGCCCGATCCGGCCCTGGGTGACTCGATTGCCGTCATCGGCGACGGGGCGATCAGCGCGGGCATGGCGTATGAGGCGCTGAATAACGCGGGCCACCTGGGCCGCCGCATGTTCGTTATCCTGAACGACAACGAGATGTCCATCGCGCCACCCACCGGGGCCATGTCCAGCTACCTGTCGCGCATCTACACGGACAAACCGGTTCAAGACCTGAAGGCCGCTGCCAAGAGTGCCCTGTCTTACATGCCCGGCCCGATCCAGGAAGGCGCGCGCCGGGCCAAGGATTTGCTGAAACACGCCACTGTCGGCGGCACCTTGTTCGAGGAATTGGGCTTCAACTATATCGGCCCGATCGACGGGCACGACGTGGACCAACTGCTCTGGGTGCTGCGCACCGTGCAGGCTCGTGCGGATGAACCCGTGCTGATCCATGTCTTGACCAAGAAGGGCAAGGGCTACGCCCCGGCAGAGGATGCGGCCGACCGTGGCCATGCCCGCGCCAAGTTCGACGTGGTCACCGGCAAGCAGCAAAAGGCCACGCCCAACGCGCCCGCCTACACCAAGGTGTTCGCGCAGGCGCTGATAGACGAGGCCACGCGCGACCCCAAGGTGGTCGCCGTCACCGCCGCCATGCCCGATGGCACGGGGCTGGACCTGTTCGCCAAGGCCCATCCCGACCGCATGTTCGACGTGGCGATTGCCGAGCAACATGGCGTGACCTTCTGCGCCGGGCTGGCCGCTGGCGGGATGAAACCTTTCGCCGCGCTCTATTCCACGTTCTTGCAACGCGGCTATGACCAGGTCGTGCATGACGTGGCCATCCAGCGCCTGCCGGTGCGGTTCGCCATCGACCGCGCGGGGCTGGTCGGGGCGGATGGGGCGACCCATGCGGGCAGTTTCGACGTGGCCTATCTGGCGAACCTGCCCGGTTTCACCGTCATGGCCGCCGCGGACGAGGCGGAGCTGGTCCACATGGTCGCCACCGCCGTCGCGCATGACGATGGCCCCATCGCCTTCCGCTATCCGCGCGGCGAGGGCGAGGGCGTCGAGATGCCCGAACGCGGTGTGCCCTTGGAGATCGGCAAGGGCCGGATGATCCAGCAAGGCAGCCGCGTGGCGATCCTGTCTTTCGGCACGCGCTTGGGCGAGGTGATGAAGGCCTGCGAGGCACTTGGCGCGAAAGGGATCACCCCCACCGTGGCCGATGCGCGGTTTGCCAAACCGCTGGACCGCGGGATGATCTTGCAATTGGCGGCGGACCATGAAGCGCTGATTACCATTGAGGAAGGCGCTATCGGC
>JAAAPG010000242.1 GCA_009908405.1 Alphaproteobacteria bacterium
CAAAACATGCCGCCCGCCCGCCTGTCCGAAACCGCCGATACCACGGCCCCCAACGGCAATTCCGTCTCGCTGGAGCGTGAAATGATGCGTGCCGCCGAAACCCGGCAATCGCACGACATGGCGCTGGCGGTCTATGGCACGGCGCGCGGCATCCTGCGCGCAGCACTCGGACGATAGGGGGCGGATATGGCAGACCTGTTTTCAACCTTCGCCATCGCCGCATCGGGCATGGATGCGCAATCGCGCCGGATGCGCCACGTGGCGGAGAATATCGCCAATGCCGACACGCCCGGCTACCGGCGCAAGACCATCGATTTTTCCGCCCAAATGGACCGCGCGCGCGGCGTGACCACGGTTGCCAGCGGCCCGGTTCAGATTGACCGGGGCGACCTGCCGCGGGTTTACGATCCGGGCCATGCGCTGGCCGATGCGGATGGATATTACCTCGGCTCGACCGTCAACACGATGGTGGAAATGGCCGATGCCCGCGAAGCCGGGCGCAGCTACGAAGCAAATCTGGCGATGTTCGACCAGGCGCGGCAAATGTCGCAAGGCCTGCTCGACCTGTTGCGCCGTTAACAAGGATTTTCAAACATGCAGATTCCCTCTTCCCTTGCCATCAACGGCTATGACCGCGCGCGCGACGCGGCGCAACCCGACGCTCCGGCCCAGCCCCGCGCCGAGGCTGCTTTCGGGCAGGCGATGGGCAGTTTCGTCTCCGGCCTGCAGGCCAATGAACAGGCTGCAACGGCCTCCATGGTCAGCGGCGCTGACCCCCATGCCATGGTGCAAGCCTTGGCCGATACTGAACTTGCGGTGCAGACCGCGGTCAGCGTGCGCGACCGGGTGGTCGAAGCATATCTGGAAATCCTGCGAATGCCGGTCTGACGCCATGGATGAAGCGATCTTTTTCGACACGTTGCGCCAAGGCCTTTGGGTCGGCACGTTGATCTCTGCGCCGATCCTGGGCGCGGCGCTGGTGGCGGGGATCAGCGTCGGGCTGTTCCAGGCGCTGACCTCGATCCAGGAAATGTCGCTGACCTTCGTGCCGAAATTGCTGGCCATCGTCGCCGTGTTCTGGGTGTCGATGAGTTTCATGACCACCACCCTTGTCAGCTTCTTTCACGGTGAAATCCTGCCAATGATCGCCGGGGGCTGAGATGGACAATTCATCCTATACCATGCTCACGCGCATGTCGGGGCTGCGGCGCGAATTGCAGACCGTGGCGCATAATATCGCCAATGCCGCGACAACGGGCTTTCGCAAGGAAGGGGTGGTTTTTTCCGAATACGTCGTTGCGCTGGGCCGGGACACGCCGTCCTTGTCGATGGCCCTGGGAAACACCCGCCAGACGGTCCAGTTGCAAGGAGGTCTGTCGCAGACCAACGGCCAGTTCGATTTCGCGATCGAGGGGGACGGGTTCTTTCAGCTTGAGACCGCGCAGGGTCCGCGCCTGACCCGCGCGGGAATTTTCACCCCCAACGCGGCAGGTGAATTGGTCAATCCCGACGGCCACCGGTTGCTCGACCTTGGGGGCGCCCCGATTTTCGTGCCGCCCGATGCGCGCGAGGTCACGCTTGCGCGGGATGGCACCTTGTCGGCGGATGGTGTGCCGGTGGGTCAGGTTGGCCTGTTCGAACCCGCCGACCCGGTCACGATGTCGCGCGCGGCAGGCACGCTGTTCGCGGTCGATGGCGCGGTCATTCCCGTCGAACAACCCCAGATACTGCAAGGGTTTCTGGAGGAATCGAACGTGGACCCGCTGACCGAGATGTCGCGCATGATCGAAGTGCAGCGTGCCTATGAACGCGGCCAGCGACTGCTGGAGCGCGAAGATGAACGGATCAAGGGCGTCATTCAGGCGCTTGGACGCTAACAGAACCAGGAGGTTCCAATGAAAGCCTTGCAGATTGCCGCAACCGGCATGTCGGCCCAACAGATGCGGGTCGATACGATTTCGAACAATCTCGCGAATATGAGCACGACGGGCTACAACGCGCGCCGCGCCGAGTTCGCGGACCTGCATTACCAGCAATTCGCCCGCGCCGGTGCGATTTCCGCGGCCGATGGCACGGTGCTGCCCACCGGTGTGCAAGTCGGGCTCGGGGTGCGCCCTGCCGCGGTCGGCATGCAGATCCAGCAGGGGGCCTCTGCCGCGACGGGTAACGATCTGGATGTCGCGATAGAGGGCAAGGGCTACCTGGAAGTAACCTTGCCAAATGGCAACGTCGCCTACACCCGCGACGGCGGGCTCAAGCGCACGGGTGACGGGCTGATCGTGAATTCCGAAGGCCATGAGGTCGCGCCGGGCATCGTCATCCCCGACGATGCGCGCGACCTGTCCATCAATGCAGAGGGCGAGGTATTCGCCTATTTCGCCGGTGAGGTGCAGCCGCAGCCCCTCGGTCAGCTTAATCTTGCCAATTTCACCAATGAAAAAGGTCTGGAAGCGATCGGGTCGAACCTGTTTCTGGAAACCGAAGCCTCCGGCCCCGCCATTCAAGGCGTGCCGGGAGAGGATGGGCTGGGAACCTTGCGCCAAGGGTATCTCGAGGAGAGCTCTGTCGATCCGGTGCGCGAAATGACGGAACTTATCAAGGCGCAGCGCGGCTACGAGTTGAATTCCAAGGTCATCACCGCCGCCGACCAGATGATGAGCGCAACGACGCAGGTGCGCTGATGCGGCTGCTTGCGCTGATCTTGCTGCTGCCATGGCCCGCGTGGGCCGATGGTCTGGTCGCCACCCGGCTGATCCGCCCCACGGATGTGGTGCAGGTCGGCGATGTCGCCTTGCAAAGCGGGACCACTGCGCCGGGTGTGGCCGAAGACCCGGCGCAGGTGATCGGCCTTGAAGCGCGTGTTGCCATTTACCCCGGCCGGCCCGTGCGCTTGGCCGATCTGGGCCCGGCCGCCGTGATCGAACGCAACGAAACCGTGGTGATGATCTATCGCCACGGCGGGTTGACGATCCTGTCCGAAGGCCGCGCGCTTGGCCGCGCGGCGCTGGGCGAAAGCGTCACCGTCATGAACGGCAGTTCGCGCCAGTCCGTTCAGGGGCGGGTCATCAATTTCGGCCAGGTCGAGGTCGGATCAGGGATGCGGCCGTGATACCGCGCCCGCATATCGCTTGTTGTCACGCTCCGGAAGGAACCCGAATGCGCTTTGTGCTGTCCTGTCTTGCCTGCTGGCCACTCATGGCCTGCGATCCGCTGTCAGAGGTGGGGCGCGCGCCCGGCTTCACGCCGCCAGACACATCCACTGAACATGCCGCGCTTTACCGTGTGCCCTTGCCCGAGGAAACTCAGGAGCCCGACACGCCGGCATCGCTGTGGTCGGCGGGGCAGCGCTCGCTTCTGGGGGATCGGCGGGCGTCGAAACAGGGCGATATCCTGACCGTCGTCATCGAAATCGACGACAGCGCGCAGATATCGAATTCGACCGCGCGCGGGCGCAATGGCACGGTCGCGATGCCCGGCCCATCGCTGTTCGGCGTCCCGCAGGCGATCGACCGTCGGCTGCCCGGAGGTGTGAGTATTGCCGCCGGGGCGGATGTCCAGGGCAGCAGCGATTTTTCCGGTACGGGCTCTGTCAGCCGCAACGAGCAACTGACGCTGCGCGTGGCCTCGACCGTTGTGGAACGTTTGCCC
>JAAAPG010000134.1 GCA_009908405.1 Alphaproteobacteria bacterium
ACCACACGGCCCACGGGAATTTTCGCGTCAAGAATGGGTTGGGTGAGTGCGTCGGCCATGCGGTGCCCCTTGGTTGGAAAAACGCCCCGGACCAGTGGCCGGGGCGCGAAAGGGTCAGTTGAGAGCGACCTTGACGGCGGCCATCGCATCGCCGCCATCGGCGGTGGTCACACCGTCCAGCCACGGGCCAAGGGCGTCGGTATTGGCCGACAGCCACGCGGTGGCAGCCGCTTCGGGCATGGTGCCGTCATTCAGGATCGCGCCCATGATCTCGTTTTCCATGGCCAGCGTGAATTCCATGTTGTTCAGAAGCGCACCGACATTCGGGCATTCCTCGACAAAGCCCGCGCGGGTGTTGGTATACACTTCCGCGCCGCCAAGGTTGGGGCCGAACCAGTCGTCGCCACCTTCCAGGTAGGTCATGTCATAGGCGGCGTTCATCGGGTGCGGCTCCCACCCCAGGAACACGACCGGCTCGTCGCGGCGGTCGGCGCGCGCGACTTGGGACAGCATCCCTTGTTCCGAGCTTTCGACTACTTCGAACCCCGACATGCCGAACGCATCGGCCTCGATCATGTCAAGGATCAGGCGGTTGCCGTCATTGCCCGGCTCGATGCCGTAAATCTTGCCGTCAAGTGCCTCTGCCTGCGCGGCGATGCTGGCGAAATCGGTGATGCCAAGCTCCGCACCGGCGGCATTCGTGGCCAGCGTGTATTTCGCGCCCGCAAGGTTGCGGCGCACGGTATCCACGGTGCCAGCCTCACGATACGGGGCGATATCGGCTTCCATCGTGGGCATCCAGTTGCCAAGGAACACATCCACATCGCCATTCGCCATGGATGTGTAGGTCACGGGCACCGACAGAACCAGCGTGTTGGTGTCATAGCCCAAAGCGTCCAGCAGCGTGGTGGCGACGGCGGTGGTCGCGGTGATGTCCGTCCAGCCGACATCCGAAAACGTCACGGACTCGCACGCGGCAAAGGCCGGTCCGGCGGCCATCGTGGCCACGGCAAGCGTTGTCATACGAAGGGTCATTGGTATTTCTCCCATGTTGCGTTTTTCTTGATTGACCAATCAATAAACAATCGGATAGCACACCTGCAACCAATTTGTTGCAAAAAGGGTGCGAGGACCGCCATGCCGAAGGTTGGAATGGAACCTATCAGGCGCGACGCGCTAATCAAAGCCGCTATTGTCGAGATCGGGCAGGCCGGGTCGCTGGACGTCACCGTCAGCCGCATCGCCAAGCGTGCGGGCATGTCATCGGCGCTGGCGCATCACTATTTCGGGTCGAAAGAAGCGATGTTCCTGGCCGCCATGCGCCATGTCCTGTCGGTTTACGGCGCGGAAATTCGCGGTGCGCTGGTTGCCTGCGACGCGCCGCGCGACCGGCTGCGCGCGCTGGTGCGCGTGTCCTTCACCGGCAGCAATTTCCGGCGCGAGGTCGTGGCGGCGTGGCTGAACTTCTACGTTCTGGCGCAACGGCAGGACGACGCCGCGCGGCTGCTGCGGATATATCAAGCGCGCTTGCGGTCGAACCTGCGCCACGCGCTGCGGCCCTTGGTCGGCGCGCGCGCGAACGTCTTGGCCGATGGCGCGGCGGCGATGATCGACGGGGCCTATCTGCACGAAGCCCTTGGCAGCGGAGAGCCGGATAGCGACCGCGTTTGCGCGCAGGTGCAAGCGTGGCTGGAGGCAGCTTTGGACGGAGGACAGGCATGAGAGCACAACCCAAGGCCAGCCATTTCATCGGCGGTGACTATGTCGAAGACGACGCGGGAACCGTGTTTCACAGCCATTACGCCGCCACGGGAGAGGTGATTGCGAAACTGCATTCGGCCACACCGGCGATTCTGGACCGCGCTTTGGCGGCGGCGGAGGAGGCCCAAGCCGATTGGGCGGCCCGCCCGCCGGTGGAACGCGGGCGTATCCTGCACCGCGCGGCGCAGATACTGCGTGCCCGCAACCGCGCATTGTCCGAGTTGGAAACGCTCGATACCGGCAAGCCTTTGCAAGAAACACTGGTCGCGGATGCCGTCTCTGGCGCGGATGCGCTGGAATATTTCGCGGGCTTCGCGCCGACCGTGACGGGCCAGACGATCGCGCTGGGCGGCGACATGGCCTATACCTTGCGCGAACCCTTTGGCGTCTGCGCCGGGATCGGCGCGTGGAACTACCCGATCCAGATCGCCGCGTGGAAAGCCGCGCCCGCTTTGGCCTTCGGCAACGCGCTGGTGTTCAAACCGTCCGAAGTGACGCCGCTTTCCGCGCTGGCCTTGGCCGAGATATTGACCGAGGCGGGCTTGCCCGCGGGCCTGTTCAACGTGGTGCAAGGCGCGGGCGATGTGGGCGCGGCGCTGGTGAACGATCCGCGCGTCGCCAAGGTGTCGCTGACCGGGTCGGTGCCGACGGGCCGCAAGGTTTATTCCCAAGCCGCCGAGGGCATTCGCGCGGTCACGATGGAACTGGGCGGGAAATCGCCCCTGATCGTGTTCGAGGACGCCGATCTGGACAATGCCGTGGGCGCGGCGATGCTGGGGAATTTCTATTCCTCGGGGCAGATTTGCACCAATGGCACGCGGGTGTTCGTGGCGCGCGCGGTGCTGGAGGCGTTTCTGGAAAAGCTGGCCGCGCGCACGGCCCGCATTGTCATGGGCGACCCTTTGGACGAGGGCACGCAAATGGGGCCGCTGGTCAGCGCCGCACAGGCCGAGCGCGTGATGGGCTATATCGCGCGCGGGCTCGCCGAAGGCGCGCGGCTGGTCTGCGGTGGCAAATCGGCGGGCGGCTGGTTCGTGGAACCGACGGTGTTTGCCGATGTGACCGACGAGATGACCATCGCCCGCGAAGAGATTTTCGGCCCGGTCATGTCGGTGCTGGTCTTCGACGACGAGGACGAGGTGATCGCCCGCGCCAATGCGACCGACTACGGGCTGGCGGCAGGGGTGTTCACCCGCGACCTGGCCCGCGCGCACCGCGTGGTGGGGCGGTTGCAGGCGGGCACCTGCTGGATCAACGCCTATAACCTGACGCCGGTGGAAATGCCGTTCGGCGGGGTCAAGGCCAGCGGCGTGGGGCGCGAGAACGGACACGCAGCCTTGGAGCACTACACGCGGGTGAAGTCCGTCTACCTGGGCATGGGGGATGTCGATGCACCCTATTGAGTGGTTTCAACCAAATTGCCGCGCCCGCTTGCGCGGCCGCGAAGACATTTGACGCTGGCCCGCCTGTCGGCGGGCGTTTTGCCCCGCCGCTGCGTGGGGCGGCAGATGTCGTTATTTTGCTGAGAGGCGGTTCAGGGGCAGGTCTGCCCTGAACGCGCCATGTCGAGTGTAACGCTGTCCGGTCCGCGTCAAGGACAAGCCGCGCGGGGGCGCGCGGTCGCTGGCGCGATCCTTGACCCGGCCCGGACAGCTTTCGGAGCCAGAGAAATGCAGGCGGATTACGTGGTTGTCGGGGCTGGGTCGGGCGGATGCGCGGTGGCGTACCGCTTGGCAGAAGCGGGCCATTCGGTGATCGTGGTGGAAGCGGGCGGGTCGGATGCCGGGCCGTTCATCCAGATGCCGGGCGCGCTGTCTTACCCGATGAACATGGCGCGCTATGACTGGGGCTACAAG
>JAAAPG010000040.1 GCA_009908405.1 Alphaproteobacteria bacterium
ATCTTCGGAGTAGCTTAGGTCGCCGTAAAAGGAATACCCGTGCGCGCGGATGATTTCCGCGTCCTGCGCGGCCAAGGGCGCGGCCCCAAGCGCAAGCGCAAAAATGGCGGCGCGGGTCATGCGGTGAAACATCTGGCAACTCCTCCTGCTGGTCCCGTCTGGCGCGGGGATTTGGACTACTATTCAGGTTTTCCACGCGCCTGTCGACACGCGCGGTTCAATTCGCTTGGCTTCACAAGCTATTTTGATCGCATTTGCCAAAAAGCAAACAGGCCGCCCGCGAATACGGACGGCCTGTCTTTTCTGAATGGCTGGGGTATCAGCTTTCGCTTTCGATATAGGCAATCAGGTTCGCACGATCTTGAACATCGTCAAGCCCGGCATACCCCATGGACGTACCGGATGCGTAACCCTGCGGGTTGGCGATGAACTGTGACAGGTTTTCCGGTGTCCAGACCTCTGCGGCCTCTGCCAACGCGCCGGAATACCGGAACCCGTCCACAGACTGGACCGGACGCCCGACAACGCCGTGCAGGTAAGGACCGACGCCATTCGCCCCCTCTTCCAGCTGGTGGCACGCACGGCACTGCGACCAGAGGCTTGATCCGGCACTGGCATCGGCGACCTCGAACGCTTCCTCGAATGTCAGCTCGACCTCTGGCTCGGCCTCGGCCGCTTCGTCCTCGCCCGTGTCGATGACATAGGCTTGCGGCGCATCGGCGTTTTGCGACACGTATAGCGCGCTTGCGGCCCAGTTCCCCAACAGGAAAACAAGCAGCGCACCGCAAAACGCTGCTACGGTTTTGGTAATGACCATCGTGTCGAACATAGCGCAGTCCCCAGACCAGAGAATTTGACGGTATCTACCCGCTTCCCATGCCGGGTTTCAAGCGGTAGTTACCGCGACGAAACGTCGTTTCGAGCGAAATTGATAGATGCGAGCGGAAACATGACCGGCAAAATTGCTTTTCAGGGGGAATTGGGTGCGTATGGCCATCAGGCCTGCGCCGACACGCGGCCCGGTTACAAGCCGCTGCCCTGCGCCACGTTTCACGACACGATGGCCGCGGTGCGCGATGGCGCGGCCGATCTGGCGATGGTCGCGGTGGAAAATTCCATCTACGGGCGCGTGGCCGATGTGCATTCGCTGCTACCGGATAGCGGGCTGCATATCGTGGCCGAAGCCTTTGTTCGGGTGCATGTGAACTTGCTGGGGCTGCCGGGGGCAACGCTGGACCAGGTGCAAGACGCGCATGGCCACCCGGTGATCCTGCCACAATGTTCGACCTTTCTGCGCGGCCATGGCATTCGCGGGGTGGCCAGTTCCGACAATGCCCGCGCCGCGCGCGAAGTGGCCGAACGCGGTGACCCGACACACGCCGCGCTCGCCAGCGAAATGGCCGCGCAAATCTACGGGCTGGAGGTGCTCGCGCCGCGAATAGAGGACCGGCCCGACAACACCACGCGCTTCCTGATCATGGCGGCCAAGCCCGACCTGTCCCGGCGCGGCGATCATGGCATGATGACCAGCTTCCTGTTCCGCGTGCGCAACATTCCGGCGGCGCTGTACAAGGCGATGGGCGGGTTTGCCACGAATGGCGTGAACATGGTCAAGCTGGAAAGCTACATGGTGAACGGGTCGTTCACCGCGACCCAGTTCTTTGCAGAGATCGAGGGCCACCCGGACGACGCCAACGTGCAACTGGCGCTGGACGAGTTGCGCTATTTCACGTCCTACCTGAACATTCTGGGCACCTACCCGGCAGATGCCGCGCGGCGTTAGGCGCCGCGCGCGCCTGCTTTAGCGATCCACGGTATCCGGCACCGGAACGCTGCGGTTCTCGACCTCTTCGGCATAGGCCGACACCGCGCGTTCAATCGCCGGGCCCAGATCGCCGTAGATCTTCACGACTTTCGGCACGCGCGGGATAGCCGCAACCATGGCAGGTTGGCAAACCGTGGGTTGTAAGACGGTCTGGTTCGGCGTAACCTCGGTGTTTGACGGAGTAGACGCCGACCGGCGTCAAGACGCAGCACGGGGCGCGTCCGATCAACACGCCCCTACCCTTGGGCGCCCTTGACGGGGCCTTTGCTTGGCGACCAGCGTCACAAGCAATGCCCGAAGCCTGCCACCGCCGAAGAGATTGACCGGTCCGCGGCGCGCTGACCGCATGGGTCAAGGAACATGCGCGCGCCCGGCGATAACCCTGCAAAGGAGGAAGCAAATGCTTGTTCAACTGGTGATAGGCGCAATCCTGTTGCCCTTCATATTGGTATTCATCTACGCCGGGGTGCACGAGTACAAGCGGTACAAGTCCGAAGGGCGCGCGACCTACGGGCTTGTCTACGACGAAAAGACCGGGACGACCCATGTGGGCGGACTCGCCGACGAGTCGGAGTCGTTCAAGCCGACCGAATTCGACCCCGGCGGCTATAACGACGCGGAAAGCACGACCAAGGCCGACAACGACAAGGCGTAATGCCTGAAGGCCTCGGCCCGTGATCGTCGAAGTCGTGTCAACGCCAGCGGTCGCGAGGTCGCTTCCGTCACAGAACGGCCACGCGATTGCGGCTATTTGTACACGTTGTCGGGTGCCGGGAAGCTGCGGTCCTTGACCTCTTCGGCATAGCCCGACACGGCACGCTCAATCGCCGGGCCAAGATCGCCGTAGATTTTCACGAATTTCGGCACGCGCGGGTTCAGGCCCAGCATATCTTCCAGCACCAATATCTGCCCGTCGCAATTCTTGGACGCGCCGATGCCGATTGTGGGGATGTCCACGGCGGCGGTGATGCGGTCGGCCAGTTCCTCGACCACGCCTTCGACGACCAGCGCGAAGGCGCCGGCCTCTGCCACCGCTTTGGCGTCGTCGATATGCGTGGCCCACGCGGCCTCGTCCCGGCCCTGCACCTTGAACCCGCCCATCGTGTTCACCGATTGCGGGGTCAGGCCCACATGCGCCATGACCGGTATGCCGCGTTCCGACAGGAAGCGGATGGTCTCGGCCATGCGCGCGCCGCCTTCCAGCTTCACGGCGCCGCAGGCGGTTTCCTTCATGATGCGCGCGGCGTTGCGAAACGCCATTTGCGGGCTTTCCTCGTAGGTGCCGAAGGGCATGTCCACCACGATCAGCGCGGCTTGGGTGCCGCGCACCACCGCCTTGCCATGCATGATCATCAGGTCCAACGGCACGCCGATTGTGCTGTCCATGCCGTGCATGACCATGCCCAGACTGTCGCCCACCAGGATGAAATCGGCGTATTTGTCGACGATGGCCGCGGTATGCGCGTGGTAGCTGGTCAGCGACACGATCGGGTCGCCGCCCTTGCGGTCGCGGATTTGCGGGGCGGTGATGCGGCGGATGGGGGCTTGGGCGCTCATGTACTCTCCTTCGGGGTAACAACGCGGTTGTCGATCAGGAAAACCTGGCCGAACTTGACCGCCAGCAGGATGACGGCGGGCCGGGTCAATGGCCCGGAAATGGTTTCGAGCGTGTCGGCATCGCGAATATCGACCGACTGCACCTGCGCGCGCGGCTCGGCTTCCAGCGTGGCGCGGACATGGCTGCGCAGGCGCGACGCGGTGATGCCGGTGGGGGCCATCGCTTCGGCCTCGGTCAGCGCGCGGGACAAAATGGGCGCGGCGGCGCGGTCCTCTGGCGTCAGCCGCACATTGCGCGACGACATGGCCAGCCCGTCCGCTTCGCGCATGATCGCGCCGCCGATGATGGTCACGTCCATATCCAGATCGCGCACCATGGTGCGGATGACGGCAAGCTGTTGATAATCCTTCTGGCCGAACACGGCCGCGTCGGGGCGGATGATGTTGAACAGTTTCGTCACCACCGTCGCGACGCCGCGAAAATGGCCGGGGCGTAGCTTGCCGATCAGCACTTTCGCAAGCTCCGTCGTTTCGACAATGGTCTGCGCGGCGGGGTCGTAGACCTCTGCCACATCGGGGATGAACACGGCATCCACCCCTTCGGCGCGCAGCATGTCCAGATCGCGGGCTTCGTCGCGCGGGTAGCTGTCCAGGTCTTCACCGGGGCCGAATTGCGTGGGGTTCACGAAGATCGACGCCACGACCTTGCCGCCTTCGGCCCGCGCGCGGCGCACAAGCGACAGGTGCCCCGCGTGCAGAAAGCCCATGGTGGGCACCAGCGTGACAGGCCCCGCCGATTTGCGCCATGCGCGGATCGCGGATTTGGTCCGGCAAATTTCCATCCATCCCCCCGGTGTTTGCTCCCGCCTTTTACGGTGCGTCGCGCCCGCTGCCAAGCTGCGACACTCTGTCCAGACGGAAAGCGTGGCCAGATGCGTTTGCAGGCATGTCCAAGTAAAAAGGAAATGACACATGAAACTTGCCATTCTTGCCGCCGCCCTGCTTCTGCCCCTGCCTGCCTTGGCCCAAGGCACCGGCACGCCGGGCGCGGGCTTTATCGCGGAGTGGGATATGTCCGGCACCGGCGCCGTCACGCCAGCCGACGTGGCGGCGCGCCGCGCCACCCTGTTCGAGATGTTCGACCTTGATGGAAGCGGCGTACTGGAGCCGTCGGAGCAGACCGTGATGGCCCGGACCATTGCCGACCGCGAAGCCCTGGACCGGGAACCGGGCAAGGGCGGCGGTCATGCCGCGAACGGTCCCGGCAAGATCATCCATGACGCGATGACCCTTGCCTTCAACGATAGTGATGGCGACGGGCAGATCACGGCCGCCGAGTTCGCGGCGGCCAGTGACCGCCTGTTTCCCATGATCGACCGGAACGGCGACGGTGTTGTCGATACGGCCGATTTCGGGCGCTGAACGCCCGGACGCGGCGCGGCTGTCAGGGGCGCGTCGTTTTTCCACCGCGTAGCGTCGCCACGGCATGACCCGGACAAGCGCCGATTTGCGACAGAAGGCGCAAGTTTCACCCTTGCCGGAGTCCGCGCCCATGCAAACCCATGTCAAAGCCCTTGTTGTCGGTGGCGGCGCCATCGGGGCCGCTGTTGCCTATCACCTGGCCAAGGCCGGCTGGAAAGACATCCTGCTGCTGGAACGGGACGAACTGACCGCCGGGTCCACATGGCATTCCGCTGGCCTGCTGCCGCTGTTCAACATGAGCTACGCCGCCAGCCATATTCACGACTATTCCGTGAAATACTACAAGACGCTGGAGGAAGAGACCGGCCTGAACGCGGGCTTCTCGGTCGTCGGCAACCTGCGTATGGCCCAGACCGACGCGCGTATGGACGAGTACATGCTCTATGCCTCGACTGCCGAAACCGTGGGCATTCCGTATGAGTGGATGACGCCCAAGCAGATCAAGGACAAGTATCCGCTGGTCTATACCGACGACCTGAAAGGCGCGATCTTCCACCCGACCGATGGCTACATCAACCCCGCCGATGTGACCATGGCCATGGCCAAGGGCGCGCGGCAACGTGGTGTGACGATCGAACGGAAATGGCAGGTCGACGGCTATCACTGGACCGGCCAGCACTGGGACGTGACCTGCACCAAGATGGTGGAAAAGGGCGGCAACCTTATTCCGTCGGATGAACAGATCGTCATCCACGCCGAGCATGTCGTCACCGCCACCGGCAACCATTCGCAGCGTACGGCGCAATTGCTGGGCATCAAGATCCCCGCGATCCCGGTCGAGCACCAGTATATCTGCACCGAGCCGGACCCGGCCCTGCTGGAATGGCGCAAGCAGAATGGCGAGCACCCGGTGCTGCGCGACGCCGATGCGAAATGGTATGTCCGCGAGGAACGCGGCGGCTGGATGCTGGGCCCCTACGAATACGGCGCGCCCGCGCGGTTCGAATACGGCGTGCCCGACAGTTTCCGCGCCGACCTCTTCCCGCTCGACCTGGAGCGGATCGAGGAAGAATACATGTCCATGATCCACCGGATTCCCACCTCGGAAACCGCCGGACTGAAGGCCGATTTCAACGGCCCGATCTGCTACACGCCCGATGGCAACCCGCTGGTCGGGCCGGTGCCGGGACTGCGCAACATGTGGCTGGCCGAGGGGTTCAGCTTCGGGATCACCGCCGCCGGTGGCACGGGGTATTACCTTGCGCAGATGATGGTCGAGGGCGAGGCCGAGATCGACATGGCGAGCCTTGACCCGCGCCGTTTCGGCGACTGGACCACGACCGAATACGCCGCCCGCAAGAACGAGGAAGCCTATTCGCACATCTACATCCTGCACCACCCGGATGAAGAGCGCGAAGCCTGCCGCCCGCTGCGGACGGCGCCCTGTTACGACCGGGTGAAAGCGCTTGGCGCGCAATTCGGTTGCGTGAACGGCTGGGAACGTCCCAACTACTTCGGCCCGGTGGACGCGCCCGAAGGGTTCGACCATGACAGCCGCAGCTTCCGTCGCGGCGGCTGGTGGCAATACGCCGTGGAAGAGGCGAAGGCCATCCGCGAGGGCGTCGGCATGATCGACGCCACCGCGTTCACCAAGCATCTTGTGCGCGGACCGGGCGCGACGCAGTTCCTGGACTGGTTCACCTGCAACAAGCTGCCCAAGGTGGGCCGCATCAACCTGACCTATGCGCTGACCGACGCGGGCACCACGCGCACCGAATACACCATCGTCCGGCTGGCAGAGAATGAATATTACCTCATCTCCTCCGGGGCATGGACGTCCTATGACGGCGATTTCATGCGCAAGGCAGCCGAGGACAAGATGGCCGAATTCGGCTGGATCGACATTCACGACATCACCACGCAATGGGGTGTGTTCGCCGTGGCCGGCCCGAAATCGCGCGACCTGCTGGGCAAGCTGGTCAAGGATGCCGACCCGGCAACCGCGCTGTCGAACAAGCGTTTCCCGTGGCTGTCCATGCGCAATATCGAGCTGGGCATGTGCCCGGTGCGCGCCGTGCGCGTGGCCTATACCGGCGAGCTGGGCTGGGAGCTGCATCACCCGATCGAGATGCAGACCTACCTGTTCGACCAGTTGATGGCCGCGGGCGAAGATGTCGGCCTGAAGCTGGTGGGCGCGCGGGCGCAAGGCTGGTTGCGGCAGGAAAAATCCTACCGCGCCTTCGGCAACGAGTTGGGCCGCGACGCCACGCCCATGGAAGCCGACCTGCCGCGCTTCATCGACATGTCGAAGGAGTTTCACGGCAAGGCCGCGATGGAAGCGACCGGCGTGCGGTCGAAATGCTGCACCCTGCTGATCGACGGGCCGGAGGATGCCGACCCCTGGGGCCGCGAGGCGCTGTATATGGGCGACGAACGCGTCGGGCGCCTGACCTCGGGCGGGTATTCGGTGGCGTTCGGCAAATCCATCGGCATGGGCTATGTCCGCCCCGACCTGGCGGTGGAAGGGACCAAGCTGAAGGTGCGCATGTTCAATGAGCTATGGGAGGCGACCGTCACCTGCGACAGCCCCTATGACCCGACGAACGCCACCATCCGCAAGGATGGCTGATCGCTAGCCGTCCAACAGGCTGCGCCAATCATTATGCTGGGGTGAAAACCCCAGCATTTTCTTTGCCTTGGCGTTGGAATAAAAGCTCTCGCTTGGCCCGAGTGCGCGTTTCACCGGCACGCCCGAGTAATAGCGCGCGATCAACTCGTCCGTGGTCAAGCCCACGGAATGCGTGTCATTGGCCACGTTGAACACCTGATAGCCCAACCCATCCGTGCGCAGGCAACAGTCTACCATGTGCCCAAGGTCGCGCGCGTCGATATAGGCGAAGATATTGCGGCGGCGGCTGTCCGGGTTGGCCACGTAGCCCGGAAAGTCACGCGCATATTCGTGCGGTTCCACCACGTTGTTGATGCGCAGCCCGTAAATGTCGGCGCCGGTGCGGGCCTGGAAGGATCGCGCCGTGACCTCGTTCACGACCTTGGACATGGCGTAGCTGTCCTCGGGGATGGTGGGGTGATCCTCGTCCACGGGCAGGTAGTCGGGCTTGCGGGCGCCATCGGCAAAGCAGATGCCATAGGTGGTTTCCGACGATGCGAAGATCACCTTGCGCACGCCCAATTTCAGCGCGGCGTCCAGCACGTTATAAGTGCCTTGGGTGTTGACGCGGAAACATTCGTTATCGCTGCGCAGCAAGATGCGCGGCACGGCGGCGAAATGCACCACGGCGTCGAACCGGGGCACGCCGGTGCCGGGGTCCAGCTCGTCCAAGCCCGCGTAGCTGGCCATGACGTCGAACACCTGCCCGGCATCGGTGATATCGGCGATGCGATTGTCGACGCCCGGCAGGTCCAGCGGGGTCAGGTCCAGGTTCAGCACCCGGTGCCCCTGTTCCAGCAGGTAGGCGATCGCGTGACGTCCGGCCTTGCCCGACCCGCCGGTGAACAGAATGCGCATGGGTGTCTCCGGTCCATAATGCTGCGACGGTCAGTTAACCCGTCAAGAGCCCCGGTCTCAAGCCCAGAACACTAGCGCAGCGACGCCAGCGCCCGATCCTCTGCCCGGATGCGCACCCAGAGCATGGCCGCGTTCAGCACTGTCCAGACCACGGCGACCCAGACCAGCCCCAGCACCATGGGGGCGACGATGATCTCGGCCACGACCAGCATGTAATTGGGGTGTTTGAAAAACCGGAACGGCCCGCGCGCCACCAAGGGTTCGGGCAGCACGATGATGCGCGTGGTCCAGCGCGGCCCCAGCGTGGCCAGTATCCAGACGCGGAACACCTGCAACAGCGCAAACACCGCCAGCCATGGCCACGACACCGGGTTGTCCCAGCCGAACACCACCAGCGCCGCGATCCAGGCGGTATGCATGGCGACCATGGCGGGGTAGTGCCCCGCGCCGTGTTCGACCGCGCCCTGGGCCAGCAGCCGCGCGGTGTTGCGCTTGGCGATGACCAGTTCGGACAGGCGCTGCACGATGATGAAGGCGAGGAACAGGATGGCCGGGGTCATGGCACGCACACCGGCAGGAATGACGCGGTAAAACCGGGGCCAAGGGCGGCCAGCATCATCTGGCCTGATGCGCCGCTGTCCAGCACGTGTTTCAGCACGAACAGCACCGTGGGGGCGGACATGTTGCCAAAATCGCGCAGGGTGGCGCGCTCGGCCCCCAGCGACCCGTCCGGCAGGCCCATCGCGGCCTCGATGGCGGTCAGCACCTTGGCCCCGCCGGGGTGGCACACGAAGCGGTCGATTTGCGCGGCGGTCAGGTCCGTCGCCGCAAGCGCCTGACCGGCGGCGCGCGCGAAATGATCCGTCACGAAACCGGGGATGGACCGGTCGAACACCACGCCAAGCCCGGTATCGTCCACGTCCCAGCCCATGATCTGCAACGTATCCGGCCACAGCACCTGCTGCCCCACGCCGACTTGCGGCCCGTTGCCGTCCGTCGACACCACCGCCGCCGCTGCGCCATCGCCGAACAGCACGGTGGCGATGATATCGGCCTTTTGCATCCGGTCGGTGCGAAACGACAGCGAGCAGGTTTCCACCGCCACCATCAGCACATTCGACCCCGGCGCCGCCAGCGCCAGTTGCCGTGCCAGCGCCAGACCGCTGACCCCGCCCGCGCAACCAAGGCCGAAGACCGGCACGCGCTGGATATCGGGGCGAAACCCGATCTCGGCATGCGCGCGTGCGTCCAGGCTGGGGGTGGCAATGCCGGTGGTGGACACGGTGACGACCGTGTCGATCTGCTCGGCGCGCAGCCCGGCATCCGCCAGCGCCGCGCGGGCTGCGCGGGTAAACAGGGCCGTCGCGCCATCCAGGTAGGCGGTATTGCGGTCGGTCCAGCGTTTGTCGTGGCCGAACCAGTCAATCGGCACCACGCAATAGCGGGTCTTCACGCCGGAGGCGGCAAAGCTGGGGGCGATGCGCTCGAATTCCGGGTAACGCGGGCCGAGCAGGGCGCGGGCGGTGTCCTCGGCCCGTGCCTGCGGCAAGACATGCGGCGGGACCGCGCACCCAAGCCCGAGAAGAGAGACCGTCATACCCTGCACTCCTGTCCTGTTCGGCGCCAGATAGCACAGCCGCCACGCTTTGCCATGTGTTGGCAACGGCTCTTGGTGTCGTGAAGTTTCAGCGACATGTCGGTTCCGGGCGTTTATGCGGCGGTGCAGCATAAGCTGGATTTGCGGGGTCTCGGCTATATATGGGCGCTTAAGGCTCGCGCGAAAGGTTCGCTCAATGTTTCAGGTGTTTTCCGGTGTCTGGGCGCTGCTGTTGGGCATCGTCCTTATCATGCTGGGCAACGGCATGCATTTCACGCTGATCGGCCTGCGCGGCGGGGTCGAAGGCTTCTCGGCGCTGGAATTGTCCATCGTCACCTCGGGGTATTTCGTGGGGTTCCTGTCGGGCGCACGCTACACGCCGGTGCTGATCCGCCGGGTCGGGCATGTGCGGGTGTTCGCGGCGCTGGGCAGTTTCATGTCGGCGGGGCTGGTTGCCTTTCCCTTGCTGACAGAGCCGTGGTTCTGGATCATCTTGCGTATCGTGATCGGGTTTTGCATGTCGGGCATTTACGTGGCCGCCGAAAGCTGGCTGAACAATGCGGCCAGCAATGAGAACCGGGGCAAGATCCTGTCGGCCTACATGATCGCGCAGACCTTGGGCATCATCGGCGCGCAGGGGTTGCTGGGCCTGGGCGATGCGGCCAGTTCCGTGCTGTTCATCGGCGCGTCGATCCTCGTGTCCATCTCTTTCGGGCCGATCCTGCTATCGGCCACGCCCGTGCCCGCGGCAGAGGTGTTGCGCCCCATGTCGCTGCGGCAGTTGTTCATGTCATCCCCGCTGGGAACCGTGGGCATTTTCCTGCTGGGCGCGGTCTATGCCACGCAATCGGGCATGGGGGCGGTGTTCGGCAGCGAGCTGGGCCTTGGCGCAGGGCAGATCGCGCTGTTCGTGGCGATGCTGTTCGCGGGCGCGCTGGTTCTGCAATACCCCATCGGCTGGCTGTCGGACCGCATGGACCGGCGCAAGCTGATCTTCGGCGCATCGGCCCTGGGGGCCGGTTTCTGCGGCCTGGGGTTCGTGACCGAAGGCGCGTTCTGGTTCCTGATGCTGTCGGCCTTTTTCGCGGGCGGGGTGACGACGCCGCTTTACGCGCTGTTCCTGGCCTATACCAATGACACTCTGGCACCCGAGGACATGGCAGCCGCGTCGGGCGGTTTGGTGTTCACCTTCGGGCTTGGCGCGATTTTCGGGCCAATGGCCACGGGGGCGGCGATGGAGCAGTTGGGGCCGATGGCGTTCTGGCTGGCCTTGGGCGGGACCTTCGCCGCGATCGCGCTTTATGCGCTGTATCGAATGACCCAACGCGCGGCGGTGCCCGCGTCCGAAACCGACAGCTATATCGGGGTGCTGCCGACCGCATCGACGGTCGCGGTCGAAGCGGCAGCGGTCTGGTCCGCGGAAAACGCCGAAGCCGAGGCAGAGGCGGCAGTGGAAGAAGCGGCAGGGGGCGACGCTTAGCCCCAGTTCCGCGTTGAACACCGGCAGGATCGGCCCTAGCTTGCGAACCAACCAAGCATGAAAAGGGCCGATCATGACCAACCCGCTTCTGGCCGACTGGCCGTCGGAATTTCAACTGCCCCCGTTCGCCGCGATCACGGACGACGATTTCGCGCCTGCGTTCGAGGCCGCACTGGCAGAGGGTCGCGCCGCCCACCGCGCCATTGCCGACAACCCGGATATGCCGACCTACGCCAACACCATCGAAGCGATGGAGCAGGCGGATGCCATGCTGGACCGTGTGGCAGGGGTGTTCTTCAACCTGTCCAGTGCGGACAGCACACCCGCGCGCGAAGAATTGCAGCGCGATCTGTCGCCCAAGCTGTCAGCCTACTCGTCAGAGATCGTGAATAACCGCGCGCTGTTCGACCGGATCGAGGCCCTTTGGCAAGCACGCGACACGCTGGGGCTGGATGCCGAGCAGAACCGCGTGTTGATGCTCTATCGGCGCATGTTCGTGCGGGCGGGTGCTGCGTTGGAAGGGGCTGCGGCGGAGCGCCTGACAAAGGTGAAATCGCGCCTTGCATCGCTTGGCACGCAGTTCACACAAAATTTGCTGGCCGATGAACGCGGCTGGCATATGCCGCTGGATGACCTGTCGGGCCTGCCCGATTTCGTGATCGCCAGCGCCCGCGCAGCGGCAGAGGAGCGCGGGCAGGACGGCCATGTCATTACCCTGTCGCGGTCGCTGATCGTGCCGTTCCTGCAATTTTCCGACCGCCGCGACCTGCGCGAGCGCGCCTATACCGCATGGACCGCGCGCGGCGCGAACGGGGGCGACACCGACAACCGCGCCATCGCCGCCGAAGTGCTTGGCCTGCGCGCTGAACGTGCCAAGCTGTTGGGCTACGATACCTTCGCCGATTACAAGCTGGAAACCGAAATGGCCGGCACCCCGCAGGCGGTGCGCGATTTGCTGATGCAGGTCTGGAAGCCCGCGCGCGCCAAGGCGCTGGCGGATGCCGAGAAGCTGCAAGCGATGCTGCACGCGGACGGTGAATCCGGCCCGTTGCAGCCCTGGGACTGGCGCTACTACGCCGAGAAACTGCGCCGCGCAGAGCATGATTTGGACGAGGCCGCGCTGAAGCCTTATCTGTCGCTGGACAACATGATCGCGGCGGCCTTCGACTGCGCGCATAAACTGTTCGGGCTGGAATTTCGCCCGCTGGACGTGCCCCTCTACCACCCTGACGCCCGCGCATGGGAAGTCACCCGCGATGGCCGCCACATGGCCGTGTTCATCGGCGATTATTTCGCGCGTGGGTCCAAGCGGTCGGGCGCGTGGTGCTCGACCATGCGCAGCCAGCGCAAGCTGGGCGGCGATGTGCGGCCCATCGTGGTGAATATCTGCAACTTCGCCAAGGGCGACCCGGCGCTTCTGTCCTATGACGACGCGCGCACGCTGTTCCACGAATTCGGCCACGCGCTGCACCAGATGCTGTCGGATGTGACGCATGGCATGATTTCCGGCACGTCGGTCGCGCGCGATTTCGTGGAACTGCCCAGCCAGCTTTACGAACACTGGCTGGAAGTGCCCGAGGTGCTGGCGCAGCACGCTCGCCATGTCGAAACGGGTGACCCGATGCCGCAGGATCTGCTCGACCGCCTGCTGGGCGCGCAGAATTTCGACCAGGGGTTTTCCACGGTGGAATATGTCGCGTCGGCCTTGGTGGATCTGGAATTTCACGCAGGCCCGCCGCCGAGCGACCCGATGCAGAAACAGGCCGAAGTTCTGGACGCCTTGGGCATGCCGCAGGCCATCCGGATGCGCCACGCCACCCCGCATTTCGCGCATGTGTTTTCGGGCGATGGCTATTCCAGCGGCTATTACAGCTACATGTGGTCCGAAGTCATGGATGCCGACGCGTTCGATGCCTTTCGAGAGGCCGGTGACGCGTTCGATCCCGATACGGCGGCGAAGCTGGAACGTTTCATCCTGTCGGCTGGCGGCAGCCAAGAGGCCGAAACCCTCTACACCGCGTTCCGAGGCCGCATGCCGGGGGTGGATGCCTTGCTGCGCGGGCGCGGGCTGGCCGCATAATTTTACGCGCTTTGGCAAATTTCACAAAGCTGTGACGGTTGCAGCCCCCAAACCCCCTACCTATATACCGATCAAGCGCCCGAAAGGGCCGACATTCGGGCAGTTAGGGGCCGCAAACGGACCTCTCTGCCCCATCGCTTGAAGAAAGAGGATGAAGCACATGGCCAAAGTCATCGGTATCGACCTTGGGACGACCAACTCTTGCGTTGCCATCATGGATGGCAGCCAGGCCCGCGTTATTGAAAACGCCGAAGGCGCGCGCACCACGCCGTCCATCGTGGCCTTCGCGGAAGATGAGCGCCTTGTCGGTCAGCCCGCCAAGCGGCAGGCCGTCACCAACCCCACCAACACCGTCTTTGCCGTCAAGCGCCTGATCGGGCGCCGCCTGACCGATGCCGAGGTTGAAAAAGACAAGAACCTTGTGCCCTATGCCATCGTCAATGGCGGCAATGGCGACGCTTGGGTCGAAGCGCGCGGCGAGAAATACAGCCCCAGCCAGGTGTCGGCCTTCATCCTGCAAAAGATGAAGGAAACCGCCGAAAGCTACCTGGGCGAGAAGGTCGACCAAGCCGTCATCACCGTGCCCGCCTATTTCAACGACGCGCAACGCCAGGCCACCAAGGACGCGGGCAAGATTGCCGGTCTGGAAGTGCTGCGCATCATCAACGAACCGACCGCCGCCGCGCTGGCCTACGGCCTGGACAAGAAGGACAGCAAGACGATTGCCGTCTATGACCTTGGTGGTGGTACGTTCGACATCACCATTCTGGAAATCGACGACGGGTTGTTCGAAGTGAAATCGACCAACGGGGACACGTTCCTTGGCGGTGAAGATTTCGACATGCGCATCGTCAATTACCTGGCGGACGAGTTCAAGAAAGAGAACGGTGTCGACCTGACCGCCGACAAGATGGCGCTGCAACGCCTGAAGGAAGCGGCGGAGAAGGCCAAGATCGAGCTGTCCTCCTCGCAGCAGACAGAGATCAACCAACCGTTCATCTCGATGGACAAGAATACCGGCCAGCCGCTGCACATGGTCATGAAGCTGACACGCGCCAAGCTGGAATCGCTGGTCGGCGATCTTATCAAAAGCTCGCTGAAGCCTTGTGCGGCCGCGCTGAAGGATGCCGGCCTGTCCAAGGGGGACATTGACGAGGTGATCCTGGTCGGCGGCATGACCCGTATGCCCAAGGTCAGCGAAGAGGTTGCCAACTTCTTCGGCAAGGACGCGCACAAGGGTGTGAACCCGGACGAGGTGGTCGCCATGGGCGCGGCCATTCAGGCGGGTGTGTTGCAAGGCGACGTGAAAGACGTGGTCCTGCTGGACGTGACGCCGCTCTCCTTGGGCATTGAAACGCTGGGCGGCGTGTTCACCCGGCTGATCGACCGCAACACCACGATCCCGACGAAGAAAAGCCAAGTGTTCTCGACCGCGGAGGATAACCAGAACGCCGTGACCATCCGGGTGTTCCAGGGCGAGCGTGAAATGGCCACCGACAACAAGATGCTCGGCCAGTTCAACCTGGAAGAAATTCCGCCAGCCCCGCGCGGCATGCCGCAGATCGAGGTGACCTTCGACATCGACGCGAACGGCATCGTGAACGTGTCCGCCAAGGACAAGGGCACGGGCCGCGAGCAGAAGATCACGATCCAGGCCTCTGGCGGTCTGTCGGATGCGGACATCGAACAGATGGTGCAGGACGCCGAAGCGAATGCCGAGGCCGACAAGGAACGCCGCGAGCTGGTCGAAGCCAAGAACCAGGCAGAAAGCCTGATCCATTCGACCGAGAAATCGCTCGAGGATTACAAGGACAAGGTGGACCCGACCACGGTCGAGGCGATCGAACTGGCAATTGCCGCGCTCAAGGAGTCGCTCGAAGGCGAGGATGCCGAAAAGATCAAATCCGGCATCCAGAACGTCACCGAGGCGTCGATGAAGCTGGGCGAGGCGATCTACAAGGCGCAGGCGGAACAGGCCGAGGGTGAAGAGGCGTCCGAAGACGACGGCCCGCGCGATGTGGATGAAGACATCGTCGATGCCGATTTCGAAGACCTCGAAGACGACAAGCGCAAGTAAGCCTGTCCGTTAAGCAAACAGGGCCGGTCTGACCAAGGTCGGGCCGGTCCCCGTGTTCGGAGCCAACAGCCATGGCCAAGCAAGATTTCTACGACCTGCTGGGTGTCAGCCGGGGCGCATCGGCAGACGAGATCAAGAAAGCCTATCGCAAGAAGGCCAAGGAACTGCACCCCGACCGCAATTCCGACAATCCTGACGCCGAAGCGCAGTTCAAGGAAATCAACGAAGCCTATGACGCGCTGAAAGACCCGGAGCGCAAGGCGGCCTATGACCGTTACGGCCATGCAGCCTTTGACGGCGGCATGGGCGCTGGTCAGCGCGGCGGCGGGCATCCTGGCTTTGGTGGCGGCAATGGCGATTTCGCAAGCGCCTTTTCCGACGTGTTCGAAGACCTGTTCGGCGATTTCGTCGGCGGGCGCGGCGGCGGTGGCCGGTCGCGCGCCAGCCGCGGGTCGGATCTGCGCTACAACATGCGGATCACGCTGGAAGAGGCGTATTCCGGCACGCGCAAGACCATTCGCGTGCCGCGCCTGTCGGAATGCGACGCCTGCAACGGCAGCGGCGCCGAGGGCGGCGCCGAACCGGTGACCTGCCCGACCTGTTCGGGCATGGGCAAGGTCCGCGCGCAGCAGGGCTTTTTCACCGTCGAACGCACCTGTCCGACCTGTGGTGGCGGGGGCCAGATCGTCAAGAACCCATGCAAAGCCTGCGGTGGTGCCGGACGCAAGGAGAAAGAGGCCAGCCTGTCCGTCAACATCCCCGCCGGGGTGGAAACCGGCACCCGCATCCGCCTGTCGGGCGAGGGCGAGGCGGGCTTGCGCGGTGGGCCTGCGGGCGATCTCTATATCTTCGTCAACGTCGCCGAACACGCGCTGTTCAATCGCGACGGGGTGACCTTGTTCTGCCGTGTGCCGGTCAGCGTGGCGCGCGCTGCTCTTGGCGGCGAGGTCGAAGTGCCGACCATAGACGGCGGTCGTTCGCGCGTGAAAGTGCCTGCGGGCAGCCAGTCCGGCCGCCAGATGCGCCTGCGCGGCAAGGGGATGCCCGCGCTGCGCGGTGCGGGCCATGGCGACATGCTGATCGAACTGGCCGTGGAAACGCCGGTGAACCTGACTGCGCGGCAGAAAGAACTGCTGCAAGAATTCGAAAAGCTGAGCGCCGAGAACAATCCTGAATCGTCCGGCTTTTTCGACAAGGTCAAAGGGTTCTGGGACGGGATGAAGGGCTAAAGCTGGTCCAATAATTCTGCGTGGCGCGCCAGGAAGCGCGCCCGCGCATCGGCGGGCGGCGTCAGGTCTAGCGACAACCCTTGCAGTAGCCGAGGGTCCGGGCGGCCGAAAAAGCGGTTTGCTTCCACTTCCGAAAACCCGGCGATTTGCGTGGCTTCCAGCCAAGCCGAGATTTTATCCGCCGCCTTTATCCGCCGTTTCACAGCACCGGGCAAGATCGCGGGCAACCCGAACCGGATATGGATCGCGGCGGTCAAGCGCGCGTCGAGCGCGCCGTAACCCGGACCAACGGCGGCCTTGACCGGTGAAATCATGTCCCCGATCACGTATTCCGGTGCATCATGCAGCAGCGCCGCCAGTTGCCAGCGCGGGTCGGGTTGCTTCGCGCCTTGCGAAAAAATCCGTTCCACCAGCAGCGAATGTTCGGCCACCGAATAGGGCCAGTCGCCCTTGGTCTGCCCGTTCCAGCGCGCGACGAAGGCAAGGCCATGGGCGATGTCCTCTATTTCGATATCGACCGGCGTCGGGTCCAGCAGGTCCAGCCTGCGACCGGACAGCATTCGTTGCCAGGCACGGGGAGGGGCAGGGGGCATGGTCATCCTCTGAGTGTTCGGCGCCACCCTTAGCGCCAATCCCGGACATGCAAAAGCCCCCGGCGCGGGGCCGGGGGCCGTGTTGCGATCCGCGACGGGATCAGTTCGGAATTTCCGAGGTGATCCCCTCTACATAGAAATCCATGCCCAGAAGTGTGCCATCATCGGCCACTTCGCCTTCGGCCAGCCATGGCGTGCCGTCCTGCCGATTGATCGGGCCGGTAAACACATGGTAACTGCCGTCTTCCATGGCGGCGATCATGCCTTCGGCCTCGGCGCGCAGCTCTGCCGGGATCGCGTCATTGAACGGCGCGAACCCGACCATGCCTTCGTCGATGCCGTGCCAGACATTCACCGGCTCCCATGTGCCGTCCATGACCGCCTGAACGCGGTCGATGTAATAGGGTGCCCAGACATCGACAATGCCGGTCAGGTGCGAATCCGGCGCAAAACCCGACATGTCCGACGCCTGGCCAAAGCCCATCACGCCGGCATCCTGCGCGACCGTCAGCGGCGCGGTGGAATCGGTGTGCTGCATGATGATATCCGCACCTTGTTCGATCAGCGCCTCTGCGGCGGCGGCTTCTTGTGCCGGATCATACCACGTGTAGGCCCAGATGATCGAGAATTCCACGTCCGGGTTCACGGCCTTGGCGGCCAGATAAGCGGCGTTGATGCCCATGATGACTTCGGGAATGGGGAAGGACGCGATGTAGCCGACCTTGTTGGTTTCGGTCATCTTGCCCGCGATATGGCCGATCACGGCGCGGCCTTCGTAGAAGCGCGCGTTATACAGCGCGACATTCGGTTGTTCCTGGATATAGCCGGTCGCGTGCTCGAACTTTATATCGGGGAACTGGGCGGCGACATTGTTCATTTCCGGGCCATAGCCGAAGGACGTGGCGAAGATGATATCCGCCCCGCCCAGTGCCATCTGGGTCATGACGCGCTCGGCGTCGGGGCCTTCGGCCACGCTTTCGACATAGGTGGTTTCGACCGCATCGCCGAATTCGGCTTCGACCGCAAGGCGGCCCTGGTCGTGGGTATAGCTCCAGCCGTGATCGCCGATGGGGCCGACATAGATGAAGCCGACCTGCGTCGGATCCTGGGCAAAGGCGGGGGCGGAAAGCGCCACGCCAAGCGCGGTGGCCGCGCCGAGGATGGTTTTGAGGGTCATGTTAGGGTCTCCCTGTTGTTATGGCAGCAAATCGCCTTAGCCAGAGGCGTGGAAGGGTCGGTTCAGCGATCCGGGTGCGTTCAGCGACCCGCGCGCCTTGCCCGACGAGATGAAGACAAGCACGATGATGGTTATCAGGTACGGGGACATTGACAAGTATTCGACGGGAATCTTGACGCCCGCCGCTTGCAGATTCAGTTGCAACACGACGATTCCGCCGAACAGATAGGCACCGGCCAGCGCCCGGAAGGGCCGCCAGCTTGCGAATACGACCAGCGCGAGCGCGATCCAGCCCGCGCCCGCTGTCATGCCTTCGGTCCATTGCGGCACGCGGATCAGCGACAGGTAGGCCCCGCCCAACCCCGCGCAGGCGCCGCCGAACACGATGGCCAGCGCGCGCACCCGTTTCACGTGGTAGCCCAGCCCATGCGCCGCGTCGTGGTTTTCGCCGACCGCGCGCAGGATCAGCCCGGCGCGGCTGCGGGTCAAAAACCACCAGACGCCGATGACGATGGCAATGGCCAGGTAGACCAACGCGTCAT
>JAAAPG010000016.1 GCA_009908405.1 Alphaproteobacteria bacterium
GCGGGTGTTGATGAACACGAGCGTCAGGCGCGCCTCGCGGATGGCGGCCAGCACGTCGCGCGCGGCATAGGCCCCCCCCGCGCCCGACCACGGCGGTGTGGCGGTGGTGGGCAGCATGGCGATATCCGGCGCCGGGCCGGGATCGGCCAGCACCACATCCGCCCCGCCCATGAATTGCGCCAATGCGCTCGGGTTTTCGACCGTGGCCGACAGCCCCGCCATGCGCAGCCCCGGCGCAAGGCTCATCAGCCGAGACAGGCCAAGCGCCAGCTGGTCGCCGCGTTTGCTGTCGGCCAGCGCATGGATTTCGTCGATCACCACGCGCCTCAACCCCGCGAAAATGCGCGGCGCTTCCGGGTAGGACAGCATCAGCGCCAGGCTTTCGGGTGTGGTCAGCAGCACCTGCGGCGGGTCCACGCGCTGGCGGGCGCGGCGGGACGCGGCGGTGTCGCCCGTGCGGTCCTCTATCCGCAGATCCAACCCCAGATCGGCCACGGGGCGCTGTAGGTTGCGCGCAATGTCATGCGTCAGCGCCTTCAGCGGCGAGACATAAAGCGTGTGCATGCCATCGCCCATGTCGCCCGTGCAGGCATCGGCCAGCGTGGGCAGGAACCCCGCCAGCGTCTTGCCGCCGCCGGTGGGGGCGATCAGCAGCGCATGGCCGGGGGCGCGCAGCATCTCCATCTGGTGCCGGTGCGGCTGCCAGCCCTGGGTGGTGAACCAGTCGGCCAATCGAGGGGGAAGTGTCTGTTTCATCTTGCGTCCAAGCTAGGGCATGGAAGGGGCAGGGGAAGGCGCCGCATATCGTGGAGGACGCGGCTTTGGCCGATGCGCTGCGCTCGGGCCATCCGGGCGGGGCCGACCCCCTTGGCGCGGGCAGTCCGCTGGAAGGTGCGCCCAACCTGATCGCCACCCCGCATATCGCCGGTGTCACGGTTGAGTCTAACACCCGGATAAGCTGGATCACGGTGCGCAATGTGGACGGGGCGCTGGCGGGGTAGGGCCGCACTTGGTTGCCAAGTGCGGCGCGTGGGGTAGGTTTGCGGGACGGGAGTTGACGGTCGAGAATTGCCGATGTCAGATCGGCTTGAGACCTAAATCACTGAAGTCGACGCCGCAATTGGCAGTGTTAACATAGCCGACAGGATTGCTGGACTTGCGACCCCAAACGTTCGGTTCGTTAATCTCCACTGCGTCCTTAAAGTGAATAACAACGCGATTATCGTCAGCCTTCATTACTCCCGTGATGATCGCGGCGAGAACACCGGCTTTGGTCGTCAGATCGCAGATGATAACATAGTCGCACCCAATCGCGCGCGAAGCTTTTGCCGTCCAGTCCCCGCTGGAGCCGTTCTTTTTAAGTACTTTGGGGTCATCGCTCGTGAGAAGAAGAAGGGTTTCGGCCATAATAGTCTCCTACGTTTATTGGCCCTATGTACTTAAGTACAAGTATTCTAGTTTACAAGTATCAAGTGTAGTCCAAGACATTTTCCCGACAACGCTTCATCTACAGACCATTGCGGGCGGTCACTTCCAATAAAGAATGAGTCGACCGTCCACTACAGGCACTTTCCTCCCCCTCACCCCTCCGGCGGAATGGAATAGGTCATCGACGCGCGCGCCACCGGGCGCGGGTCGCCCTCGGCATGGATCAGCGCATCCCCCACCGCCAGCACGCGCCCCAGTTTCAACAGCCGCGTGTCGCACAGCAAATCCACCCCCGCGGGCGGTTTGCGCATGAAATCCATGCCCGCATTGGTGGTCACGGTCAGCGCCTTGGGGCCGATCATGCTCAGGATGGTCAGGTAGATCGCCACATCCGCCAGCCCGAACAGCGTTGGCCCCGACACCGTGCCGCCGGGCCGCAGATGCGCCGGGCTTGGCAGCAGGCGCAGGGTCAGGGCGTTGGGCTGGGCCTGGTCCACCCGGAACATATGCGCGACTTCGGCAAAATCGCTCTCCAGAAACGCGTTCAACGCGGCGCGGTCCATCTGCATAACCCCTCCTTTGCGGGCCGTCCCGCGCGTGCTAGTCAGGGCCAGTTACACGCCAAAGGGGGCCGGAATGGAAGATGAAATCCTGACATGTGACGTGACGGACGGTGTGGCCCGGCTGGTCATGAACCGCCCCGCCAAGCTGAATGCGCTGTCAGATGCCATGCTGGCCGCCCTGACCGACCGCCTGACGGCGTTGGGCGCGGACGCGGAGGTGCGCGTCATCATCCTGGCAGGCGCGGGCAAGGCGTTTTGCGCGGGCCATGATCTGCACGAAATGCAGGCCGGGCGCGCGGCCCCCGATGGGGGCGCGGCCTATTTCAACGACCTCTTTGCCCGCTGTGGCGCGTTGATGCAGCTTATCCCCGCCTTGCCGCAGCCGGTGATTGCCGAAGTCCACGGGATTGCCACTGCCGCAGGGTGCCAGTTGGTTGCGACCTGCGACATGGCCGTGGCCGCAGAGGGCACGCGTTTTGGCGTGAACGGGGTCAATATCGGGCTGTTCTGCTCCACCCCCATGGTCGCGCTGACCCGCAATATCGGGCGCAAGGCGGCGTTCGAATTGCTGACGACGGGGCAATTCGTGGATGCCGCACGCGCCACCGAATTGGGCCTGGTAAACCGCGCCGTGCCGCAGGATGCGCTGGAAGCGGAAACGCGCCAACTGGCGCAGACCATCGCCAGCAAGCTCAATGCCGCCGTGCGGATCGGTAAGGCATCATTCTACCAACAGGCACAGATGGACCTTGCCGAGGCTTACGCCCATACGGGCCGCGTCATGGCCGAGAACATGATGCTGCGCGACACCGACGAAGGGATCAACGCGTTCCTGGAAAAGCGCAGCCCCGACTGGGCCTGACCGGGGCGACGTGGCGTCCCCGGATGGGGATGCGTCGATTTTACACTATGTCTTGCGCCAGCATATCGCTAAACCTGTCGCAGTATTACATGAGGGAGAGATACGCTTATGAAGGTTCTTGTGCCTGTAAAGCGCGTGATCGACTATAACGTGAAGGTCCGCGTCAAGGCGGATGGCAGCGGTGTTGATCTGGCAAACGTCAAGATGTCGATGAACCCGTTCGATGAAATCGCCATGGAAGAGGCGATCCGCCTGAAGGAAAAAGGCATCGTCACCGAAGTCGTCGCCGTGTCGATCGGCGTCAAGCAGGCGCAGGAAACCCTGCGCACGGCGCTTGCGATGGGCGCGGACCGCGCAATCCTTATCGTGGCGGCGGATGATGTGCATACCGACATCGAACCGCTGGCCGTGGCCAAGCTGCTCAAGGGCGTGATCGACGCCGAGGAACCGGGCATGGTGCTGTGTGGCAAGCAGGCGATCGACAATGACATGAACGCCACCGGCCAGATGCTGGGCGCGCTGACCGGCTGGGCACAGGCGACCTTCGCGTCCAAAGTGGCGGTTGATGGCGAGAATGCCACCGTCACCCGCGAGGTTGATGGCGGCTTGCAAACCATCAAGGTCAAGCTGCCCGCGATCATTTCGGTCGATCTGCGCCTGAACGAGCCGCGCTACGCATCGCTGCCCAACATCATGAAGGCCAAGAAAAAGCCCTTGGACGAAAAGACGCCCGCAGATTACGGCGTCGATGTCAGCCCGCGGCTGAGCGTGGTCAAAACGTCGGAACCCGCAGCGCGCGCTGCCGGTGTGAAGGTCGGCTCTGTCGATGAGCTGATGGCGAAACTCAAGGACGAAGCGGGGGTTATCTGATGGCTGTTCTTCTTCTGGCTGAAATCACCGATGGCGCGCTGAACATGGACGCGACGTCCAAGGCCATGAGCGCCGCCAAGCAACTGGGCGACGTGACGGTGCTGTGCGCGGGCGCGCAAGCCGCCGACGCGGCGACGGAAGCCGCGAAAATCGACGGTGTGGCAAAAGTGCTGGTGGCAGAGGATGCCAGCCTTGGTCACCGCCTGGCCGAACCCACGGCGGCGCTGATCGTGTCGCTGGCAGAGGGCTATAGCCACATCGTCGCCCCCTCGACCACCGACGCCAAGAACATCCTGCCGCGCGTGGCGGCCCTGCTGGACGTGATGGTCCTGTCGGATGTCACCGCCGTGGTCGATGCCGACACGTTTGAACGCCCGATCTATGCGGGCAACGCCATCCAGACCGTCAAATCGTCCGATGCGACCAAGGTTCTGACCATCCGCACCTCGACCTTCGATGCGGCCGGGCAGGGCGGGTCCGCCTCGGTGGAAACCATATCGGTTGCCGACACCCCCGGCCTGTCGGAATGGGTCGAGGACAAGGTCGCCGAATCCGACCGTCCCGAACTGACCAGCGCTAAGATCGTCGTGTCCGGTGGGCGCGGCGTCGGGTCCGAAGATGATTTCAAGATCATCGAAGGGCTGGCCGACAAGATGGGTGCCGCGATCGGCGCGTCGCGCGCGGCGGTCGATTCGGGCTATGCGCCGAACGACTGGCAGGTGGGCCAGACCGGCAAGGTCGTCGCCCCCGACCTGTATATCGCCGTCGGCATTTCCGGTGCGATCCAGCACCTAGCGGGGATGAAGGATTCGAAAGTCATCGTCGCCATCAACAAGGACGAGGAAGCGCCGATCTTCCAGGTTGCCGATTACGGCCTGGTGGGTGATCTGTTCTCGGTGGTGCCGGAACTGACCGAGAAGCTTTGACAGCTTTGCACAGCACACGCGAAAGGGCGCCCGTTTGGGCGCCCTTTTTCGTGACCACAAGCACCCCCTACATCTGCGTATTCAGGTCTTTCAACAACCGCCCGTGCCGCCGCACCTCGGCCAGCACGTCGCCGAAGGTGTCCAAGCCCTTGGCCTGCAACATCGGCAGCAGTTTCAGGAAGGCATCCGCCGTGGCCACCGTGTCGCCAATGGCGGTGTGGCGCGCTTCCTCGGGGATGGTGATGCCCAGCCGGGCGGTCAGCGCATCCAGCGAATGCTGGTCCAACTGGCCGTAAACCACCGCCGACAACAGCACCGTGTCCAGCACCGGGTTGTCGAATTGCACGCCGATCGCCGTTTCGTATCGGCGCAGGAATTCCATGTCGAACGGCGCGTTATGCGCGATCAGAACCGCGCCACGGGCGAAATCATGAAAGCGCTTGCCCGCCTCTGCCATGGACGGCGCGCCCTTGACCATGTCCTCGGTAATGCCGTGCACATCGGTCGAGCTTTGCGGGATGGGCCGGCCCGGATCGACCAGCGTGTCGAACACCTCGCGCCGCACGCGGCGGCCATTGACCACGCGCACCGCGGCAATCTGGACGATCTCGTCTGACGACGGCGTCAGCCCCGTGGTTTCGGTGTCGAAGACGACATAGGTCAGGTCTTGCAACCGGCTTTCCAGAACGCCCGCGTTGCGCTCTTTCGACAGCAGGTCGAAATCATACACCACGTCGCGTTCTATGGGCGCGGGGCGGGTGGTGGCGCGGCGGGCTTGCGGGATGGGCAGGCGCACGGCGGCGTGGCCGTTGCGGCGCGTTTCGGTCCAGGCTTCGGTCAGATGCGCCTTTAGCACGGCGCGCGCGGTCACATCCGGCAGATCGGGGTCGATGCTGTCGGTCAGCCAGCCGTCGAATTCGCCCACCGGCAGGGGCGGGCCTTGCCAAACCAGGTCAAGGATCGCGCCGGGGCCGTCCTCTTCGCTCAGCACAAGGCGAAAGGTCTTGGCGCGTTTGGTGGCGGCCAGTTTGCCGCCCAGCCAGCGATAGAACATCGCCAGTTCGAACCCGTCGCAGGTCAGCACCAGCTCCGGCCCCTCGGTGTCCAGAAACAAGCCGTCGGCGGTGAATTGCGCCTCGATCCCGTCCAGCAGATCGCGCGAGCGGGTGCGTGTCTGCGGCTGCCAGTCGCCGCGCGTGGCATCATGGCGTGTGCCCAGTTCGGTGATGGCACTGGTCAACGCATGCACCTCGGCCTGCATGGCCCGGCTCAGATCGTCACTTTGCGCCATGTCGGGGCTTTCCGCCAGCACGCCGATCACGGTTTGCAGGTTCGCCGCCGGGCGGCGGACGCGGTCGAACACCTCTTGCAGCAGCGATTCGCGCGCGGCATGGGCGGCCAGATCGGCGGTCACGTCGCGCAAGGTCAGCACGAAACCGGGGCGGCGCGTGTTGTCGGTGCGGCGCAACACGCGCATCCGGCCAGACAGCAGCCGCCCGCTGGCCGTGGTGGCGCACATCAGGTCGGACACGGCGTCGGGGTCGTCCAGTTTCACCAAGCGGTCATAGGCATGGCGCAGCGGCCCGTCGCGCAGGTAATCGAGCAGGTTGCGGTCCAGCCCCGGCGCGGCGCCCGCTTCCAGGATGGTCACGGCCTGCCCGTTGTAAAACGCCAGTTGGTAATCGGCATTGCACAGCAGCACCGCGACCGGCACATCGGCCAGCAGCTTTTCCAGACGCGACTTTTCCGCCGACAGCCGCGCGGTTTCGCGCGCGACCGATTCCGCCAGTGCCGACCGGGTTTGCGCCAGCGATGCCGTGATCGCCTCTGCCGCCGGGGCGAGGTCGCCCAGGTAGCGCGCCTGCACGGCTTCGCGCGCAAGGCCGCCCGACACATCGGCATGGGCGCGGCTGCGGATGGCGTTCGACAGGCCGTCGATGGCGCGGGCGACATTGGCATCGAACAGGTACCAGATGCCGGTCACGATAAAGAGGATCAGGAAACCCGCGATCAGCCCGGCTTGCAGCAATGGCTCTTCAAGCCCCGGCTGCGCGCTGCGGGACAGGGTCAGCCAAGCGCCCGCCGCGATGGCGGCGACACCGCCCAGGGCGATCAGCGCGAAAAACAGCAGGATGCGGATGCGCAGCGACAGGCGGTCAAGCATCTTGCGCGCCCTCGGGCGCGGGCACGCGGTCGCTGGCCAGCATCCGGCGCACTTCCGCGCGCAGTTCCTTCAGCTCGAACGGTTTGGAAATGAACCCATCCGCGCCCATCGCCAGCCCCTTGCGCCGCTCCATCGCAGAGCCGCGCGCGGTCATCATCAGGATGCGCACCGCGTCGCATTCGGGCCGCGCGCGCACGCTTTGGCAAATCTCGTAACCCGACACTTCGGGCAGCATGACATCCAGCAGCACCAGGTCGGGCTTGCGGGTGCAGATCATCTCTACCGCGCCCGCACCGGTGGCAAGGCGGGTCTGGGCATAGCCTTCGCGGGTCAGCAGGTAATCGAGGGCGATGGCGATATTGTCCTCATCCTCGATCACCAGAATCTCAGCCTTGCGCGATTGATCCTCCATTATCCTCTCCTCCTCCACAAGCAGTCGTCAGAAACGGGTCATCGGGTGCCAGCGCATACCAGTCCACATTCTGAAGGATGCCCTCTTCATCCAGCGTCGTGCCTTCGGACAGGTCCGCGCGGCGCCCTGCCGCACAGTCGAACACGGATTGGAAGCCGAATGTCAGCGCCCAGCGTTCTTTCAGGATCACCCCGGTCAGAACCAGATCGGGGTTCTTTGCATTGGTCTCGCGAATGCGGTTGTCGACCGCGATGATGCGGGTGGTCAGCGGCACGACATAGGTCCAGGGCCGATACCAGACGCGGTGTTCGTTGCGGCTGACGACTGTGACGTCCTCTGGCAGGCCCGCTTCGAACCGCCCGGCCCAGCTATATTCCAGGTAGATGACCATCAGCACCATGGCGGCGGCGGCGCCGAAGGGTGCTGTCCAGTCGGGCAGACGGCGCAGCGTCACGCGGTGCGCGATCAGGGCCAGGCCGAACCCCGCCACCCCTGCCACGACCACCGCGAAAAATTCCAGAAACATGATTTGCGCCCTTTCAGCCCAAAGTGCCCGCAAGCTGCCCGACGGCGGATTGCATGGTGCGCACGACGACGAAGGCGTCGCGCAGGTGGCTGCGCTCGAAATCGGACAGGTCCGACGGCGCGAGGAAATTGTCGGGTTTGCGGCCCATGCGCACCAGCGTGGCCTGGTTTTCCAGCCGCAGATCGGCGATCAGGTCATAGGCTTCGATCAGGTCGCGCGCGCCAGAGACGGATATGATCCCTGCCTCTTCCGCCGCAAGCAGCCGCGCGCGTGTATTCGCGGCCGGGATGCGCCCGCGCAAGGCATAGACCCGCGCCAGATCGGTGATCGGGACCACGCCGCCCAGCTTCATGTCGACATGGTTCTTGTGCTCGCCCGAGCGGATGGTGGCAAAGCCGCGCAGCAGCCCCAAGGGCGGCGCGTGCTTGATGGAGTTCGACACCATGTGCGCTACGAAGATCGAGTTCTTCGATGCCGCCTCTAGTGTTTCCGCCTGCAAATCGCGGAACAGGCTGACCTGCCCGCCGATGGGGCGCAGGTCGAACATGACAGAGGCCAGCATCTGCGCCTCGGGCGAAGGCGTGTTGATCCAGCCTTGGAAATACCGCCGCCAGACAGACACCGGCTGGCACCAGCGCGGGTTCGTGGCCATCATGTCGCCGGGGCAATAGAAATAGCCCGCCGCATCCAGCCCGTCGCAGACATAGCGCGCCAGCTTGGTGAAATAGGCCATGTCGTCGGGCGTGGCGCTGTCGTCGATAATCAGGCAATTGTCCTGATCGCTGACGCCGGTCTGTTCCTGCCGCCCCTGGCTGCCGCAGGCGGCCCACAGGTAGGGCACGGGGGCGGGGCCGAATTCATCTTCGGCCATGCGCAACAGACGGCGGGTGACGGTATCGGCAATATCGGTAATCAGCCGCGTGACCACGTCATGCGCGTTATGCGCGCCGACAAGCTGCATCAGCAGTTGCGGAATGCGGGCGGTCACCTCGGCCAGCCCGGCGTAATCGGTGGCATTGGCCGCGTCGCGCACCAGTTGCGCCGAACTGACGGCCTGGAAGCGGGTCAGGTCGGTCTGGGTAATCATGCCGACCAGCTTGGGGCCGCGCGTGATCGGGACATGCCCGATGCGGTGTTCCAGCATCATGTGCAGAATGTCGGACCCCAGCGCGCTAGGGTCCAGCGACATGGGATCGCGGGTCATGAACGCGGATAGCGGCGTGTCGGGGCTGCGCCCTTCGGCGAGCACCTTGCCCGACAGATCGCGCGTGGTGACAATGCCGACCAGCTTGTCGCCCTCGACCACCGGGACGCAGGAAATACGATGTTCGCGCAGCAGCTTGGCGGCGTCTTGCGCGGTCATGTCGGGGGTGGCGCTGCGCGGGTCGCGCACCATCAGCTCCGACACTTTCAGCGTGGCCAAGTCGGTCTGGCGGCCCAGCTTGTTCTGCCCCTGGCCCCGGCTGAAGAACCGCTCGAATGCCGGGAAATTGGCGATCAGGTGGCGCAACTCGCCGCCCGGCAGTTGCAACAGAACCGTGTCGGATGTGGTGGTCGCGGTGGTGGCGGCGCGCCCGTCGCGCAGCAAGCCCCGCTCGCCGAACGAATTGCGCGGGTTCAGGATGGACACCAGAGCGCCGTGGGTGTCGGTCACTTCCACCGTGCCGGATTTCACCAGCCAGACGCCGCCGATGGGCTCGCCCTCGGTATAGATGACCGTGCCGGAAGGGTATTCGTTGCGGCTGAAGGAATTGGCGACGCGCGTCAATTCGTCAAGCGGCAAGCTGTCATACGGGTGCACCGATTGCAGAAAGTCCAGAACCTTGGGGCTTAGATCGGGCATGACATGTTTTCCGGGGTTTGGGGTGGCCTGCCCCCGTAGCATGGGGACAGGCCGGTGTCTTTGCGCCAGGTCAGTGGGCGCCAGATCAGTGGGCGACAGCGCCGCCGGCCCCTTTGGGCACGCGGATGCCTTCGACCATTTCCTGAATCTCTGCCGGTGCGTCGCCTGTCAACTTGTTGACGATGAACGCTGCGGCGAAGTTCAGGGTTGCGCCAACCGCACCGAAGCTGAGCGGCGAGATGCCGAAGATCCAGTTATCCGGCGTGTTGGCCAGCATGTTGGTGCCGGGGATGAAGAACCAGCCCAGGTAGGTGAAGATGTAGAGCACGGTCGAACCAAGCCCCACGATCATACCTGCAACAGCGCCCGCCGAGTTCATCTTCTTCGAGAAGATACCCATCATGATGGCCGGGAACAGCGAGCTTGCCGCCAGACCGAAGGCCAAGGCCACGGTTTGCGCCGCGAAGCCCGGCGGGTTCAGGCCCAGATAGGTCGCCAGCGCAATGGCAAAGGCCATCGAGATCCGTGCGGCCATCAATTCGCCCTTTTCCGAGATATTCGGGTTCAGCATCGACTTGATAAGGTCGTGGCTGATGGCGGAAGAGATTGCCAGCAACAGACCTGCCGCCGTGGACAACGCCGCTGCCAGACCGCCAGCCGCGATCAGACCAATCACCCAGCCCGGAAGCTGTGCAATTTCGGGGTTCGCCAGAACAAGAATGTCACGGTTGAAGGTGACCATCTCGTTGCCTTCCCAGCCCAGTTCGTCGGCGAAGGCCGGGGCGTTGCCGTCGTTGTAATACTGGATGAAACCGTCGCCGTTCTTGTCCTCGAAGGCCAGCAGACCGGTCTGTTCCCAGTTCGCCATCCAGTCGGGCTTGTTGTCATAGGCCAGCGGCTGTTCCTGCACACCGTTCGGGAAGATGGTGGTGATGATGTTCAGGCGTGCCATGGCACCCACAGCCGGCGCAACGGTATACAGCAGCGCGATGAAGACCAGCGCCCAACCTGCCGATTTACGCGCATCCGACACTTTCGGAACGGTAAAGAAGCGGATGATGACGTGCGGCAGGCCCGCGGTGCCGATCATCAGCGACAGGGTGAACAACACCATGTTCAAGGTGGACCCATGATGGCCGGTGTAGTCGTTGAAGCCCAGCTCGACCAGAACCTCGTTCAGGGTTTGCAGCAGCGGCTGGCCCGACCCGGTATGGGTGCTGAACAGGCCCAATTGCGGCAACGGGTTGCCGGTCAGTTGCAACGAGATGAAGATCGCCGGAATGGTGTAGGCGATGATCAGCACGCAGTATTGCGCCAACTGGGTGTAGGTGATGCCCTTCATGCCGCCCAGGACCGAGTAGGCGAACACGGTCGCCGCCGCGATCAGCAGGCCGGTGGTGTTGTCCACTTCCAGGAAGCGCGAGAACGCCACGCCCGCCCCGGTCATCTGCCCGATGACATAGGTGATCGACGCCACCAGAAGCGAGATGATGGCCAGCGTGCGCGCGGTGCTGCTGTAATAGCGGTCCCCGATGAAGTCGGGCACCGTGAAGCGGCCGAACTTGCGCAGGTAGGGCGCCAGCAGCATGGCCAGCAGCACGTAGCCGCCCGTCCAGCCCATCAGGAAGGTCGAGTTGCCGTAGCCGACAAAGGCGATCAGACCGGCCATGCCGATGAAGGACGCCGCCGACATCCAGTCCGCGGCGGTGGCCGCGCCGTTGACGATGGGGTTCACGCCGCGCGAGGCGGCGTAGAAGTCAGAGGTTGACCCGGCGCGCGCCCAGATCGCGATCCCGATGTAAAGCGCGAAGGACGCGCCCACAAAGATAAGGTTGATTACGAATTGATCCATTGCTCAGGGTATCCCTTATTCTTCCACGCCATACTCGCGGTCGAGCTTGTTCATGTAGCGGGTGTAATTGAAGATGAGCACGATGAAGGTCAGGATCGAGCCTTGCTGCGCGAACCAGAACCCAAGATCGGTGCCCCCGACCGGAATACCCGACAGAAGCGGGCGTAGAATGATGGCGAACCCGAAGGACACCAACGCCCAGATTACCAGGCTGATCCCGATAATTCTGAGGTTGGCCGACCAATAGGCACCCCGTGACTTGTCTGACATTGTGACGTCTCCCAGTTTCCTCCTGCGCCCGCCCCGGTATGAGGCAGGCTTCCTCTCCTTGTCCCGATCCTTGCACGCGATGGTGGCAAGGCGGGTGCGGCCCGGCCCTTGGGCCTGTTCCGCGAATGCTGGCGCATTTCTGCGCCAAGCCCGGTTGCCCGGATTTCGTTAGCCCGCGACCCCGGTCACGATGGCGGACATTTCCGCGGCGATGGCGTCGATCGCTCCCATGGCATCGACATGGCGCAGCGCGCCCTTCGCGTGGTAATACCCCATCAGCGGCGAGGTCTTCTTGTAATATTCCATCAGGCGCAGCTTCAGGCTTTCGGCGTTGTCATCGGCGCGCACGGGCTGGCCGGCGGCCGCCGCTTCCTTGGCGCGGTTCAGGATACGCTCGACCAGAACCTCGTCATCGACTTCCATGGCGACGACGGCATCCAGCCGCTGGCCCGCCTTGTCCAGCAACGCGCCCAGCGCATCGGCCTGTGCCAGGGTGCGCGGGAACCCGTCGAAGATGAAGCCATCCGCCTTGACCGTGGTCAACTGCTCTTCGATCAGCCCGATGACGATGTCATCGGTGACCAGTTCGCCCTTGTCCATGACCTCTGCCACGCGCTGGCCCATCTCGGTGCCCGATGTGCGCGCCGCGCGCAGCATGTCGCCGGTCGAAAGCTGCACCATGTTGTGCGACTTCGCCAGGATTTGCGCCTGCGTGCCCTTGCCGGCCCCGGGGGGGCCAAGCAGGATCATGTTCACCGGGCGGGTTTGTGTTTCAGTGGTCATGTCGCTCACCCCCGGTTCATGCGGTTGTCGATCAGGTCATCGACCACCGACGGGTCGGCCAGCGTGGACGTATCGCCCAAGGCGCCATAGTCATCCTCGGCGATCTTGCGCAGGATGCGGCGCATGATCTTGCCCGAGCGCGTCTTTGGCAGGCCCGGCGCCCATTGGATCAGGTCGGGGCTGGCGATGGGGCCGATTTCGGTGCGGACCCATTTGACCAGCTCCTTGCGCAGCTCATCCGTCGCCTCGATCCCGTTCATCAGGGTGACATAGGCATAAATGCCCTGGCCCTTGATGTCATGCGGGTAGCCGACCACGGCGGCTTCGGCCACGGATTCATGCGCGACCAGCGCCGATTCCACTTCTGCCGTACCCATGCGGTGCCCGGACACGTTGATCACGTCATCGACGCGGCCGGTGATCCAGTAATCGCCATCGGCATCGCGGCGGCAGCCGTCGCCGGTGAAATAGTAACCTTTGTACTGGCTGAAATAGGTATCCATGAAGCGTTCATGGTCGCCCCAGACGGTGCGCATCTGCCCCGGCCAGCTATCTTTCACGCAAAGAACACCTTCGGCGGCGGTATCGGTCTGCACCTCGGCGGTGGCCGGGTCCAGCACTTCCAGTTGCACGCCGAAAAACGGCTTGGTGGCCGCACCGGGTTTGGCGGGCGTGGCACCGGGTAGGGCCGTGACCATGTGGCCGCCGGTTTCGGTCTGCCAGAAGGTATCGACAATCGGGCATTTGCCCTTGCCGACATGGGTGTTGTACCAGTTCCACGCTTCGGGGTTGATCGGCTCACCCACCGACCCCAGCAGCTTCAGCGAGGACAGGTCGTGCTTTTCGACCCATTCGGAGCCCTGGCCCATCAGCGCGCGGATGGCGGTCGGCGCGGTGTAGAACTGGTTCACGCGATGCTTGGCGCAGACTTCCCAGAAGCGGCCCGCATCGGGGTAGGTGGGCACACCTTCGAACATCACCGTGGTCGCGCCATTGGCCAGCGGGCCGTACACGATATAGCTGTGGCCGGTGACCCAGCCCACATCGGCGGTGCACCAGAAGACGTCGCCGTCATGGTAGTCGAAGGTCAGTTGCTGCGTCATCGCGGCATAGACCAAGTAGCCGCCCGACGTGTGCACCACGCCCTTGGGCCGCCCGGTGGACCCGGAGGTGTACAGGATGAACAGCGGATCTTCCGCGCCCATTTCCGCGGGCGGGCAGTCGGTGCTGGCCTCGGCCATCATGGCTTTCATGTCCAGGTCGCGCCCTTCGATCCAGGTGGTCTGGTCGCCGGTGTGCTTGACGACGAAATTCTTCACCTTGTCCGAGCAGTCGAACAGCGCCTTGTCGGTGTTGGATTTCAGAGCCGTGCTGCGCCCCCCGCGCGGGGCGGTGTCGGCGGTAATGACGGCTTTCGCGCCGCAATCGTTGATGCGGTTGGCCAGCGCATCGGGCGAGAAGCCCGCGAACACGATGGAATGGATCGCGCCGATCCGCGCGCAAGCCAGCATGGCATAGGCGGCTTCGGGGATCATGGGCAGGTAGATGATGACCCGGTCGCCCTTGCCGATGCCCTGTGCCTTCAGCACATTGGCCATGCGGCTGACCTCGTCTTTCAACTGCGCATAGGTGATATGCTTGGCGGGCGTCTTGGGATCGTCGGGTTCCCAGATGATCGCGGTCTGGTCGCCGCGCGTGGCGACATGGCGGTCCACGCAATTGGCGGCGACGTTCAGCGTGCCATCCTCGAACCACTTGATATCGACCTTGCCGAATTCGAAGCTGGTATTCTTCACCTTGGTAAAAGGCTTGATCCAGTCAAGGCGTTTGCCATGCTCGCCCCAGAATGCGTCCGGGTCGGAAACCGATGCGGCATACATTTCGTCGTATTGCGCGGCGTTCACATGGGCCTTGGCGATGAATTCGTCGGATGCCGGGTAGGTCTGTGACATGAATGCTCCTCCAGTCGTGGGGAGCGTTGTCGCGCAAAATTGCGCCTAGGCCCCCCTTGTCGTGGCCATGCAGCGCGACAGCGCCCAAGGCCTTTCCCCAAAGCGACCATAACGTATTCGTCAATAAAAGTGTAACTTTTTTTGAAATAACGATTTTTTTGTAAAAATATTCACAGGAAAATCGTCAATTATGTTAATAAATTTGCGCCGCAGTGCAGAGAGCCCAAGAAAACAAGGCTTTTTCAAGGCAGCGCGTAAACAGCATGTCGGGATGGTTGCGCTATCGGAAAACCGCGGGCGCGGCGCGGTGCCCCGGACTCGGCTGCGACATAATCGTAAAACGGGCCGGCAAAATGTGCAGGAAACTGATTCGGCTATCGCGAATCAGATGTGTTTGCCCAGGTTCCAGCCTGTCGCGCCCAGCCGTTCCTCGGCCTTGGCGCGCGGCAGGTCTTCCAGCGCGGACCCCATGGAATCGTTCCAGCGGTTCAGGAACCCGAACAGGGCGATCACGCCCATGATCTCGACGATCTCGCCTTCGGGCCAATGCGCGCGCAGGGCGGCGTGGTGGTCATCGGTCACGGCGTTGGGCACTTGCGTCGCGGCATGGGCAAAGGCCAGCGCGGCTTTTTCGGCCTCGGTGAAATGCGGGCTGTCGGCAAAATTCCAGACGTCGTTCAACCGCGCGTCTGACGCGCCGAACCGTTCGGACGCCAGGATCATATGCGCCTGGCAATACATGCAGCCCGACGCGAAAGAACTGACATAACCCAACAGGCGCTTGAATTCGGCCGTGACACCTGCATTGCTAGTCATCACGGCCATGTTCAACGCGGTGAAGGCGCGCGCGATCTCTGGCCGGTGCGCCATGGTGCGCACCGAATTGGGAATCACGCCCAACGGCCCCTTGAAGAACTGCACCTCGTCGCGCAGGGCAGGGTCCATCTGGCCTTCGGTCAAGGGGGCGACAAGTGGCATGGGCGGGCTCCGGTTCTGGATACCCGCCCAATAGGCGCGATCTGTCGCCCCGATGCAAGCCTTACAGCGGACGGTCCACCCGCACCGTCACCACCGCGCGTCCGCGCGTGGCCTCTGGCCAGCGCAGGTTGACCCGGTCGTTATTGGGCCCTTGCGCGATCTCGACATAGGGCATTTCGTACCGTGTGGTGTTCGAGCTGTCCCGCGCGCGTCCTTCCATCACCAACGATGACACGGTGCGCGCCCAGCCGCCGAAGGGCAGCTTGTCGCCGGTATCGACCACCCATGTGGTCGCGTCGGTGTTCTGGTCGTGCAGGACCACGCAGGGGCTTTCGGTCGGGTAATCGACCCCGTTATAGGCGTTGTTGTCGAAGATCACGTTGCGAAAGCGCGTATAGTCCAGCGCGCCGAAAGTGGTGTCCACGGCATCCACCCGGTCGATGCGGTTGCCCACGGTGCGGAACACGTTGCCCGAGACATGCAGCCCTTGCACGAACTGGCCCGACCCAAGCGGGCGGATCACGATCCAGTTGAACCAGGGTGCGACCCCGCTGGCGATGAAGATATTGCCGGTCACGGTCAGCCCGCCAAAGGAAAACCCGCCGCTGAAATTCGGATCCGGCGCGTATTCATTGGACACCTCGATGAAGCAATTGTCGATGTAATTGCCGGTGATCGTGGTTTTCAGGTTCACATCGGTCAGCACGATCCCGGCCTGGCGGATGCCTTGGGCTTCGTCATCGCCGGCAAAGAAATGGTTTCCGGTGATGATATGGCCGGTCCCGCCCATCACCCCGAAATGCGCCCAAAGCACCGCGCGGTTGTTGCGGATCTTGGCGTCATTGTTGTTGGTGTTGAACGCGATGACCGTGCGATCTTGTGACCGCAATGTCATCTGCGCGCTGGCGAACTGGCAGCGATCCACCGTCAGCCCCTGGCAGCCGCGCCCGATGGACGTGATGCCCCGGTCCTTGGGCCTGTCGAAATCGCAATCGGTGAAGCGGCTGATACTTCCGCCCTCGGGCAGCATGACGGCACTGGCCCGGCCCCGGCACAGGAATTCCATGTCGCGGCATTCGAAATTCGACAGCTTGGAAAAGCCGGAACAATCCAGCAGATACTGGTAGCGCTCGAAGGTGAAATTCTGCGTGCCCGCGCCGCCATGCAGCGGTTGCGACAGGGTCAGCGTGCCCGCCGCGGTGTTGCGCGCGCGCACATAGACCTCGCGCCCCACGCCGACGCCAGAGACGCGCGCCCCCACCGGAACACCGGCGACATTGCCGACGCCACTCAGCAAATTTGGAGAGCTCGGGTCATAGGTCGCGGTTCGCGTGACCGTCACCGTGTCCCAGTCGCCCACATCGGCGGCGCGCAACTGCCCGTTTTGCAGCACCAGGTGCACATTGGCATTGTCAAAACCGACCAGGCTGCGCAGATCGATCGGGTCTGTCAGGTTGACCCGGCCGCCCATCATGTCGAAGGCGATATGCTGGTTTGTATGGAACAGGGCTTGCAACCCCTTGCGAAAGCCCGCCACATCGTTGCCAAGCGCGGCCTCGTAGGCGGGCAGGGTGAAGTCGTCATGCAGGATCAGCAGCGCGCTGTCGGGCATGTCCAGCGTGCCGCGAAAGGTGACGGGGCCGGGGATGGTCAGGTCAGAGGTGACGCGGAACGTGCCTTCGGGGATCAGCAAACGGCGCGGCCCCGCCGCCGCAATCGCCGCCAGGAAAGCCGCGTGGTCATCGGTGCTGCCGTCGCCCGTGGCCCCGTAATCCACCACATCGACCACGCCCAGAAGGTCGGTGGTATAGGCGTTTGTCACGTCTTCGATGACAAGATCGTCAATGCGGACCACGCCGCCGGTCGGCCCGGTCAGGTCCAGCCCGAAATGCGCGCGCCGGGCGTCGGTGCTCCAGACCATGTCGACGCCCGCGCGGGCGCCGGTTCCGATGATGGCGCTGATCTCCACGATCTCGCCATAGCTCGTGAGTGTCGTGGACGGGCCGGAATTGGATAAAGAAGTCAGTTCCGCGCCCGACTGGTTCCCGACCCAAGCGCCGACGCGCACATCCGGCAAGACGCCTGCCACGCCCTTGACCTTCGCGCGCACCCGCAGGTAGCAGCCAGGCGTCACCGGCAGTTCGGTCATCCAGCGCAGCCGCGTGGTGGCCGTTACTTTCTGCACCTCAAGACAGCCGTCGAAATCCGGGTCGGACGGCACGAAGGCGGCAAAGGCCGCGCTGTCATAGGTGGGCGTGCCCGGTCTGCCGGTGGTTTGCGACCAGACGCTCAGCCCGGCAGAGAAAGGGGGGGGCATCAGGTCCAGCCCTTGGGTAACGGCCATGTTCATGCGGACGATCCTTTTGTTGATTCCACGCAAAAGGGCAGGAGGGCGCGCCAGTGGCAGGGCCGCTCAGCCAGATGGAACAAGGAATAGTCCAAAGCCGTTAAACACGGGTCAGGGCACCGTTCGGTGGCTTGGGGTCAGGGCTCTGCTATCAGCCCCCGTTTGGCCGTCAGCGCCGCCATCACTGACGCGCGCGTCACGCGCCCCATGACGCGCGCGCCATCCGCGACGGTCAGCATGTCATGCTGGCTGTCGAACAGATCCATCACCGCGCGGATCGGCATGTCCGGTGTCACGCTGCGCGTTGGTGCGCCGGTCACGCTGCCCGGCACCAGCGCATCGCGCGCGCGCAGCACGCCCAGCGGGTTCATGTTGGCGACGAAATCGGCCACGTACTGGTTCGCGGGGGACTGGAAAATCTCGGCGGGCGTGCCGCATTGGATCATCCTGCCGCCTTCGAGTATGGCAATGCGGTTGCCAAGCTTGAACGCCTCGTCCAGATCGTGGCTGACGAAGATGATGGTGCGTTTCAGCCGCTCTTGCAGTTCCAGAAGTTCGTCTTGCAGCCGCGCGCGGATCAGCGGGTCGAGCGCCGAGAACGGCTCGTCCATCAGCAACACCGGCGCATCCGTCGCGAAAGCGCGCGCCAGCCCGACGCGCTGTTGCATCCCGCCCGACAGCGCGCTGACGGGTTGGTCGGCCCATTGCGTCAGGCCGACAAGCTCCAACTGCGCGTCGATCTTCTCGCGCCGGGCGCGTTTGCCCATGCCGGCCAGTTCCAGCCCAAGGCCGACATTCTCGCGCACGGACCGCCATGGCAGCAGGCCGAATTGCTGGAACACCATGGCCACCGTCTGCGTGCGCAAGCGGCGCAAGGTGGCGCGGTTGGCATTGGGCACGCTGACCAGCCCCGTGCCGTCATGCACCAGCACATCGCCCTGCACGATGGGGTTCAGCCCGTTGACCGCGCGCAGAAGCGTGGATTTGCCCGACCCCGACAGGCCCATCAGCACGACAATCTCGCCCGCGGCCACGTCGAGCGAGCAGTCATGCACGCCCAGAACCTGCCCGGTCTTTTCCTTGATCGCGTCGCGGCTTTGCCCCGTTTCCATCATCGGGATGGCCTTGTAGGGGTTATTGCCGAACACGATGGACACGTTGCTGAAACGCACGGCAGGATCGGTCATTGCTTCGCCTCCACCCGCAACATGCGGTCCAGCATGATCGCCACGGCGACGATAACCGCCCCCGCTTCGAACCCAAGCGCGGCGTTAACCGTGT
>JAAAPG010000204.1 GCA_009908405.1 Alphaproteobacteria bacterium
GTCGCTGGGCCAGTCGGCAAAGCGGGTGCCGCGATAGACCTCCTCGCCCGGTTTGTGCTGCTGGATCATGGTGCCCATGGCCCCGTCCAGCACCAGTATGCGCCGGGCGGCATGGGCCGTTATGTCTGTCTGGGTCATCTGGTGTCTCCTCAGGCGGCGCTGTCGGCCGCGATATCCGGCGCAAGCCCAAGCGCATGGCAGACCGCCAGGCTGATTTCGGGCCGGTTCAGGGTGTAGAAATGGAACTCGGACAGGCCCGCGTCCAGCAAAAGGCGGCATTGTTCGGTGGCGACGCTGGTGGCGACCATGGCGCGGGTTTCAGGCGCATCGTCCAGCCCGTCGAACATGCGCGCCAGCCAGTCGGGAATGCGCGCGCCGCACATGGCGGAAAACCGCTTGATCCCGGCGAAATTCGTCACCGGCATGATGCCCGGCACGATGGGCGCGGTGATGCCGGCGGCGCGCGCCCGCTCGACAAAACGCAGGATCACGTCGGTGTCGAAGGCATATTGCGTGATCGCCCGGGCCGCGCCCGCGTCCAGCTTGCGCTTGAGGTGGTCCAGATCGGCCTGCGCGCTTGCGGCTTCGGGGTGGACCTCGGGGTAAGCGGCGACCGAGATGTCGAAATCGGCCACCCGGCGCAGCCCGGCCACAAGTTCGGCGGCGTCGCCATAGCCGTCGGCGGCAAGCTGTTGGCCTTCGGGCAGGTCACCGCGCAGGGCGACGATGCGGGTAATTCCCTTGTCATGCAAGCCGCGGGCGAGGGTGTCGACCTCGTCCCGGCTGGCGCCCACGCAGGTCAGGTGATGGGCCACCGGCCGCTTGCTGCGCGCGCCGACCATGTCGACCACGCGGGCGGTGCGGTCGCGGGTGCTGCCCCCCGCGCCGTAGGTCACCGAAAAATAGTCGGGGTTGGCGCCGGCCAAGCGGTCGACGGTCTTGGCCAAGGCCGATTCGCCCGCATCCGTCTTGGGCGGGAACAGTTCGAAGGACACGCGCGCGCGTGGGTCGGGATAAGGCCCGGTCATGCAGGAGTCTCCAGTTGCAGAGGCACAAATGTGAGGGATGCGCCGGGGCGTGTCGAACGGCCCCGGCAGACCCGTGTCACGCCGGTTTGCGGAAGTGCTGCACGCCCCAGGCCAAGTGGCCCGCATCGGCCGCTTTCACCCAGTTTTCCAGCCCGACCGCCATCTTGTCGAGATACTCGGCCGAGCTTCCGGCCTCGCGCAGCTTTTCGTAGTTGGCGATCAGTTCTTCGCGGACGCGGGCATAGTGCGTGCGCAGGTCGCTGACCGCGTCTTCCTGTTCGATGGTTTCGAACCCCAACGCTTCGGCCGCGTCGCGGTAGAAGCGCGGCGAGCCCAGATCGTTGAGCTGCAGGCGGTCATAGACCGGTTGCAGCACCGCCGGGTCCGCGTCATCGGCCTGCATCGGGTCGGTGAAGATCAGGTGCCCGCCGGGCTTGAGCACGCGCCACGCTTCGGCCAGCACCTTGGCGCGCTGATCGGAATGCAGGAAGGCGTCCTGGCTCCAGACCACGTCGCAGCTGGCGTCGGCCTCGGGCACATCCTCGAACACGCCATGCCGGACCGTGATCTTGCCGGTCAACTTGTTGGCGCGGATCTTGCCCAAATTGTACTCGTTCTGGGTTTCGGAGATGTTCAGGCAAACGGCCTCGCAGCCGGTCTTGCGCACGAGCGTGCGCATCGCGCCGCCATAGCCCGCGCCCATGTCCAGCACCCGGGCCGAATCGTCCAGCTTCGGCAGCCGGTCGATCATCGAATCGATGGTCCGGTCGGACGCGGTGCGGATATCCGGCGTTTCGGCATAGCGCCCGATATGCAGGTCCTCGCCGCCCCAGATGGTGGAATAGAAGGTGTCGGCGTCGTCACTGTCGTAGTAATCCTCGGTAATGTCGCGGATGTCTTCCTTGCCATCCTCCGACGCGGCGCCCCAGCGCACGAGGTGCAGCGCCGATTTCTCGGCCACATGGATGAAGAAATCCGGGTCGTCCTCGGCATAGGTTTCCTGGAAATCGCCATAGGTGCGGACCCGCTCGAACCCGGCCTCGGACAGCAGGCGGCGCATGTAGTTCTTGCGAATCGGGCACATGTTCAGCGTGTAGGAGGACCCGTCGGGGAAGGAATAGCGCATCCGGCACAGCCCTTCGTCGACATGGTCGGGTTCCGCCGTGACCTTGTCGCCGCAGTAGTAATACTTGTGCTTGGTCGAATAGCCCCGGTCGAGCATCGCGTCGTAATTGCGCTGGTCGAGGATCAGCAGCCCGTCATGCTTGAGCGCGGCATAGAATTCGGCCAGCGCGCGGCGGCGTTCGGATTCCTTGTGCAGGTGGGTAAAGGAGTTGCCCAGACAGACGATGGCGTCATACTTGCCGTTGATATCGCGGTTGAGCCAGCGCCAGTCGGCCTGCGCGGTTTTCAGGATAAGCCCGCGGGCCTGCCCGTTCTCGAACGCCTTGGCCACCATCGACGCGGCGCCGTCCGACGCGGTCACGTCGAACCCCGCCTCTGTCAGCCGGACGGAATGAAAGCCGGTGCCGCAGGCCACGTCGAGCACGCGTTCCTTGCCGCGCGCGCGCAGGATGTCGATGAAGAACTGCCCTTCGCTTTCGGCGCGCCCGGCCCAGTCGATCAACTCGTCCCACTTGTCGACGAAGGTCCGGACATATTCCTTGCGGTAGTGGTCGGTTTCGCGATCGGCCAGGGGGTCGGCGCTGTAAACCTGGTCGGTCATCGTCAGCTCTGCATTGTCGGCCATCTTGTCGCTCATCGCTGTCTCCGTTTCATTCTGCCCTGCCGCCTTCGATGCAAAGGCGCGCAAGGCGGGCAACCTGACGGTGCCCGCCTCGCAAGGCCGCACCGTGTCGCGTTCCCGTTTCGATAGTCGCCGCGATCGACGTCGTCGCGCAGCGCGAGGTGATGCGGACAGGTCCCGAACCCGGACGCGGCGGCACCGAGCGGCGCGTCAAACGCGCCTCGGTGCAGGCTCGTCGGCACGCTGCCCCAACCTTCTGCGACCATGGTCAATGACCATAAGCGACTCTTCAACCCCTTTTTGCGACATTTTTAAAATCACTGCCGCGTCGACCCGCATGCTGGCCCGATAACCGCGCGTGCCGCGAAATGCATCAGTGATGAAAAAGATGGGGCGGACAGCGCAACTTCCGCCAGGCGAGACGTGACCGCGGATCGGCGAACGCCCGGACGCCTCACGCGGCGGCGCGGTGCCAGACCTCGGCAGTCACGGTGACCGGGTCCGTACCGGCGCCGGTCGGATTATTTGAAATTGCGCTGAACCCGGTGAAAGACCAGAACAAGCCGGCTTCAAGCAGCACAGGTTCGCCCGTCGCGCGATGGACGCGGAAGTCGAACAGCGAATAATGTCGCGCATCGAGCGCCGCATGTCCGGCCAACGCCGCATCCCGCAATGCGGCGGCAAGAGACATTGACACGGGCGCCGGGCAGATAGGTCGCGTGGATTGCCGCAAGGCACCTTCGCTACCATCGGCCTGCAACTTGTCCTCGACCGCGCGAATGGGCTTGGCC
>JAAAPG010000218.1 GCA_009908405.1 Alphaproteobacteria bacterium
CGTCAGCCGCCAGCAATTCGCGCAAATGCGCGACATCGTTATGCCGGAAGACGCGCTTGGCGCCCCCGTTGCGGCGCACCCCTTCGATCATCGAGGCGTGGTTCAGCGCATCGGAATAGATGATAAGCCCCGGAAACAGCTTCGGCAGGGTCGAAAGCGTTGCATCGTTCGCGATGTAGGCCGAGGTGAAGAGCAGCGCCGTCTCTTTCTGGTGCAGATCGGCCAGCGACATTTCCAGGCGCTTGTGATACGCGGTGGTTCCGGAAATGTTGCGCGTGCCGCCCGACCCGGCACCGGTCGCGTCCAGCGATTCATGCATCGCGGCCAGCACGACGGGGTTTTGCCCCATGCCAAGGTAATCATTGCCACACCAGACGGTGATATCCTGCTTCTCGCCATCGGGACGGTTCCAGACCGCCTTGGGGAAGTGATCCTTCTGCCGCTCGATATCGATGAAGGTCCGATAACGCCCCTCGACATGCAATTCGTTAAGGGCGGCTTCGATTGCGGCGTTATAGTTCACTACCCACTCCCTGGCATCAGCTTGGTATATTCGCTTTTATAGATATTGTTGATTCTTGCAAACCAAATTACCCGTCTGCACAATTTGCACGCAGCCCACGAACGCTCCTTGATGTAGATCAACCTTGCGCGACGGCACAGATCCGTCGGCGCGCCGAATCGTCGCGCGCGTCACTCGGGCTGGATATCAAGGGCGATCACGCAATCCGGGCCACGCCCCTTCGCCGCGTTGCACCCGTCCAGCGCCGCGGCGCGGGCCGAGGAGAGATCGGGCAAATCTGCCACCGCGACGGCGGAGTCTGCCAACACCCCGTCGGCGACCAATCCATCCGACGGCGCAAGCGCCATGGCGGCGAAGCGCGCGCCCTCTGGCACGAACAGCGACAGGGCGTCGCGATTCTGACCGACCAGCCGGAGCATGGCCAACCCCTCTTCTGATAGGAACGAATGCAGATGAACGGTGATCTGAACCCCATCGGCACGGTAGGTTTCGTTCGGCACCTGTTGCGCCAGTGCAGGTATGCCCGCCAACGCTGCCGCGCCCAGAACTGTCCCTAGTTTCCGCATCTTGCACCTCTCCGATTCTGACTTGCCGGTCCGCCGTCGTTATAGCTTCTCCGCCAGCTCTGGACACCCCCAAGGCACATGTTACCCTTCGTCAAACCCCTGTAGCGGAGCCTTTCATGACCGACATTGTCACCCCCGTCCTGTCCCGGATCGACGCCGACCTGCCGCATGCGCTGGACCGGCTCTCGGACTTGCTGCGCATTCCGTCGATTTCGACGGACCCCGCGCACAAGCCCCAGGTCGAAGCCGCTGCCGACTGGTTGGTCAAGGACTTGACCGATATGGGCTTTTCCGCCCGCAAAGACCCGACCACCGGGCACCCGATGGTGGTGGCGACGGGCGGCGCAAAGGACGGCCCGCACCTGCTGTTCTATGGTCATTACGACGTGCAGCCGGTGGACCCGCTGGACCTGTGGGACCGCGACCCGTTCGACCCGCAAGTGCAGGACACCCCGCGCGGAAAAGTGATCCGCGCGCGCGGCGCGTCCGACGACAAAGGCCAGTTGATGACCTTTCTGGAAGCCTGCCGCGCCTGGCTTGCGGTGCATGGCAGCTTGCCGGTGAAGCTGACCTTCTTTCTGGAAGGCGAAGAGGAAAGCGGCTCGCCGTCATTGGTGCCCTACATGACGGAGAATGCCGAGGCGCTGAAAGCCGACGTCGCGCTGATCTGCGACACGGGGCTGTTCGACGCGGAAACCCCCGCCATCACCACCATGCTGCGCGGGCTGCTGGGGGAAGAAGTGACCATCCACGCCGCCGACCGCGACCTGCATTCGGGCATGTTCGGCGGCGCGGCCATGAACCCCGCGCGGGTGCTGGCGCGCATCCTGGCCGATCTGCATGACGACCAGGGCCGCGTGACCGTGCCGGGCTTTTATGATGACGTGCCCGACCTGCCCGGCGATATTCGCGCGCAATGGGCCGGGCTGGGGTTCGATGCCGAAGCGTTCCTGGGCCAGGTTGGCCTGCGCCTGCCCGCGGGCGAGCAGGATCGCACCGCGCTGGAGATGATCTGGGCGCGTCCGACCTGCGAAATCAACGGCATGCTCTCGGGCTATACCGGTGCGGGGTTCAAGACCGTGCTGCCCGCGCAGGCCAGCGCCAAGGTCAGCTTCCGGCTGGTGGGGGGCCAGGACCCGCACAAGATTCGCGCCGCGTTCCGCGACTTCGTGCAAGCCCGCCTGCCCGGTGATTGCCGGGCGGAATTTGCCGAGCATGGCGCGTCGCCCGCCGCGGTCATGTCCACCGACCACCCGGCCTTTGAGGCCGCACGTCAGGCGCTCAGCGCCGAGTGGCCAAAGCCCGCCGCGTTCGTCGGCTCTGGCGGGTCGATCCCGATCGCGGGGTATTTCAAATCCATCCTCGGCATGGATTCGATGCTGGTCGGCTTTGCCAAGGACGACGATGCCATACACTCGCCAAATGAAAAGTATGACCTCGACAGCTTCCATCGCGGAATCCGGTCATGGGCACGGATTATCGACGCGGTATCAAAGGCTTGAACGGTTTTCCTGATATCCTTCCAGCATTTTCGCAAGATCCGAAAAATGTTGAATTTGTGCAAGACCCATACCCGGCCTATGACCGGATGCGCGCGCTGGGGCCGGTGGTGTATTGGCAGGATTACGCCTTGCCCTGCACGACCGGGTTTGCTGCGACAAACGCGGTGCTGCGCGACCGCCGGTTCGGGCGGGTGCCGCTGGACCCGCCCGCCATCCCGGACCACCTGGCCCCGTTCTACGCGGTCGAGGGGCATTCCATGCTGGAACTGGAACCACCCCGCCACACGCGATTGCGCGGTCTGGTGCTGCGCGCCTTCACCTCGCGCCGGATCGCGGCGCTGGCCCCGGAAATCGACGCGCTGGCGCATGATTTGATCGATCGGCTGCCGGGCGCGGAGGTCGACTTGCTCCGGGACTTCGCCCAACCGCTGCCCGTCATCATCATCGCCCGCCTGTTGGGGGTGCCCGAAAGCATGGCCCCCGACCTGCTCCGCTGGTCAAATGCCATGGTCGGCATGTACCAGGCCGGACGGACCCGCGCGATGGAAGAGGCCGCCGCACTGGCCGCGACCGACTTCAGCACCTTCCTGCGCGGCTATATCGACGCGCGGCGCAGCCGTCCGGCGGATGACCTGATAACCCACCTGATCGCGGCGGAAGAGGACGGGCAAACCCTGTCCACCGATGAAATGATCGCCACCTGCATCCTGCTTTTGAACGCGGGGCATGAGGCGACGGTGCACAGCCTTGGCCTGGCGGTGAAAACCTTGCTGGAACACGGGCACTGGCCCACCCCGATCACCGAGGCGCTGGTCGAGGAGTGCCTTCGGTTCGACCCCGCGCTGCACCTGTTCACGCGCTGGGCCTATGACGACATTGACGTGATGGGCGTGACCGTGCCGCGCGGCGGGCAGATCGCCTGCCTGCTGGGCGCGGCCAATCGCTGCCCGCGCCACTGGGAGGACGCC
>JAAAPG010000298.1 GCA_009908405.1 Alphaproteobacteria bacterium
GAAGCGTTTGATCGCGGCGCGGGCCCGTTCACGACCCTCCGGGCTCAGCCGACCGCTTTCGACAAAGCCGCGCCCCAATCCGCACAGCACCTTTTCGTTGAAGAAATAGGCCGGGCTGCGCGCGGCCCCGTCGAACACGACAAGCCGCACAGAATTCGACCCCACGTCGATCACGCCGACCTGCTTCAGGTCGCGCGTGCCGGCATCTTGGAACAGGGGTTCGTCGAAAAGGCCGGCGCTGCGGCGCGGGCGCTCTGTCTGCGGGGGCGTATTGCCATCCATAAGGGGCACATGTCCTGTCTGACAGCCGTGTTACTGCTATGTAGCGGTTTGCACCGGGCGCGGTCAATCACCGATCCGCCCCCTACCGCAGGCGGGCCGGTTGCGGCATAACGGAACCTGATCGATTCGACAGATGTGAAGGCCCCCATGCACGATATCCGCGCCATCCGCGAAACCCCCGACGCGTTCGACGCCGCCTTGGCGCGGCGCGGGCTGGCCCCGATGGCCGCACAGGTGCTGGAGATTGACACAGCCCGCCGCGCGGCGATTGCGCAGTCCGAAACCGAGAAGGCGGCGCAGAACGCGGCCTCGAAACAGGTGGGTGCGGCCAAGGCCAAGGGCGACGAGGCCGAGTTTGAGCGCCTGCGCGCGCTGGTGGCCACGACGAAAGCCGAACTGGCGCGGCTGGACGAGGTCGCCCGCGAAAAGGACGCGGAACTGGGCGCGCTTCTGGCCGAGATCCCCAACCTGCCGCTGGCCGATGTGCCCGATGGCGCGGACGAAGCCGACAATGTCGAGCTGCACCGCCGGGGCAGCCCGCGCGATTTCGATTTCACCCCGAAAGAACATTTCGAGATCGCGGGCATCGCGCGCGATATGGATTTCGCGCTGGCCGCGAAACTGTCCGGCGCGCGCTTCGTGGTGTTGCGCGGCGCGGTGGCCCGCGTGCACCGCGCGCTTGCGCAGTTCATGACCGACCTGCATGTCGACAGCCACGGCCTGACAGAGGTGAACAGCCCCGTTCTGGTGCGCGATGACGCCATGTTCGGCACCGGCCAACTGCCCAAATTCGCCGAGGACAGCTACCAGACCACCAACGGTTGGTGGTTGATCCCGACATCCGAGGTGACGCTGACCAATTTCGCCGCCGGTGAAATGCTGGACGGCGCGTCCCTGCCGCTGCGGTTCTGTTCGCACACGCTGTGCTTTCGGTCGGAAGCGGGCAGCGCGGGGCGCGACACCACCGGCATGCTGCGCCAGCACCAGTTCGAGAAGGTCGAGATGGTCTCGATCACCGCGCCCGAGGACAGCCTGACTGAGCACGCCCGCATGACTCGCTGCGCCGAGGAGGTGCTGGAGGCTTTGGGACTGCCCTACCGCACGATTGCACTTTGCACCGGCGATATGGGCTTTGGCGCGCAGAAAACCCATGACATCGAGGTGTGGCTGCCGGGGCAGAACGCCTATCGCGAGATTTCCAGCGTGTCGACTTGTGGTGATTTCCAGGCCCGGCGCATGAATGCGCGCTTCCGCCGCGAAGGCGGCAAGCCCGAGTTCCTGCACACGCTGAACGGGTCCGGCGTGGCCGTGGGCCGCTGCCTGATCGCGGTGCTGGAAAACGGGCAAACGGCGGATGGGGGTGTTGACCTGCCCGAAGCGTTGCACCCGTATCTGGGCGGCAGGACGCGGATCACGCCGGAGGGCGCGCTGGCCTGACGGTGTAACGCGGGCGCAACACGGCCGAACACGCTTGGTAAACGCCCGTTTACCGCCCGAAACTTGCCACATTCGCATGGCGAACTGCCCTGTAGAGAGTTTTGCAGGAGATATTGCCATGCGCCCCGACCCCGAACAATTCAAGATCCGCAGCCCCCGCGACCCGCGCCGCCCCGGCCCGGTGCCCGCGCTCAGCGCCGATAGCCGTCCCGGCCATCCGCGCAATTCCGCCCAAAGCCCCGCGCGCATTACAGATTGGGCGCTGATCTGACTTGGCGGTGCCTGCGCGCATGGGCTATCCTTGCGTCATGAGCACCGCCATTTCCAGCATCCGCAACCTTGGCCCCGCGATGGAGGCCGCTTTCGCCCGTTCGGGCATTGCCACCGCCGAAGAGCTGCGCGCGCTTGGCACGGACGCCGCCTATGCCAAGCTGCTGGCCAGTGGCGAGCGGCCGCATTTCATTGCCTATTACGCGCTGGACATGGCCTTGCAGGGCCGCCCGTGGAACGATTGCAGGGGGGCCGAGAAAGACGCCTTGCGCGCGCGCTTCGATGCCTTGAAAGCACAGGCCTCGAAAAAGCCCGCCGGGATGGAGGCGATCTTGAACAAAATCGGTGTGATTCCAGCCCCGAAGGTGCAGCCATGAGGCGTGGCTTTGCCTTGCTGCTGGTGGGTGCCTTGGCCGCCTGTGGTAGTCCGGACGCGACGCGCGCCCCTGCCGCGTCGTTCTATCCCGGTGAAACCCTGCAAATGCGCGCGCTGATCCAGCGCTATGCCGCGCGCCATGACATCCCCGAAGCCTTGCTGCACAAGGTGATCCAGCGCGAAAGCGATTACCGCGCCGGCGCGCGCAACGGGCCGTATTGGGGTTTGATGCAGATCCTGCCGCAAACCGCGCGGCAAATGGGCCATGACGGCCCGCCCGAAGAGCTGCTGCGCGCCGAGATCAACCTGGAATATGCCGGGCGCTACCTGAAGGGCGCGTATCTGGTGGCGGATGGGGATCTGGACGCCGCCGTCATGTGGTACGCGCGCGGCTATTATTACGAAGCGCGGGATCGCTGCCTTCTGGTGGAAACGGGTCTGCGCGACCGCGAGGTGCGCCGCGATTGTCGCAGCGGATAAGGGGGCGCGTGCGCCCCCCCCCCATGGCGATAGTCAGGTGCGGATCACCGGCTTAGAAGGACCAGACCTGCGCGTCCTCATCCATCATCGCGGCCCCCATCGCCGGGGGAGCGGCCACGCCCACGCCCTCGATCAGGACGGATTTGTCGGCACCAAGACCGGGCAGGTAGATGGCGCAAACTTCGACCGTGACGCCCCGGGTCATGAGCATCTGCATCAGGCCCTGGGGCGAGGCATCACGCGGGGGCTGGCCAGCGGTGGCCGATTCGGGGGCATCAGCCAAAGCAATGTCGCCGCCCGCACCACAGAGCAGGATGCGCGCTTCGGCACCTTGCTCGACCGCCTGCGCGGTCAGAACCATGGACATGAGCTGCGTTTGCGCGTTGTCGCTGGTGACGATGGTGACAAGTTTCTCGGCGCTGTCAGCATGGGCTGCGCCCGCGGCGGCAAGACCAAGAACGGCTGCGCCGAGCAGGGAACGGGTGGTGGACATAGGTCGATTCCTTTCCAAAGTTCAAACCGGTAAATTCGGTTCGACTTTTATCTGCCCGACTCATGCACGAATTCAAACATGACGATGTGACGCAGCCCGCGCGTTATTCTTCATACCACCAGAGATCGGGCTGAAAGCCGATCCAGTCGCCATAGGCGGGCAGGGTGTCGGGGTATTTCAGAGCGGCATCATGCGCGATGCGAGCGCGGTCGCTGAACC
>JAAAPG010000260.1 GCA_009908405.1 Alphaproteobacteria bacterium
ACCAGCAGGAAGGCCCCGTAAAAGTTCAGATGGGTCGCCGATGTCAGGTAACAGGCGAACCAGTCGAAGCCCTCTAGGACCGAAGGATCAGAGCAAAAGCCGAACATGCGCGCGGGCGAGAGGGCGGGGCCAGGGGGTGGCCCCGCCCGTGTGCCTTACTCGAACAGCGGCTGGTCTTCGCCGAACCACTTGGTAATCATGGTGTTCAGCGACCCGTCGGCCTTCATTTCCGCAATCACACCGTCGAAAGTGGCGCGCAATTCATCGTCGCTCTGGCGGGTGCCCACGCCGATGCCGTCGCCCAGCAGCACGTCATCGCCCAGGAATACCAGTTCCCCCGCGGAGTCGCCGACATAGGGCTCCAGAAAGGCCTTGTCGGCCAGCACGGCGTCCACCTCGCCATTGCGCAGGGCGGAAATCGTCTCGTCGGGCGTGGGGAATTCCAGAAGCGCGGCGTCGGATTCCGCGATGTGGCCCGCCTGGATCGTGCCGGACTGCGCCGCCACGACGCCCGACATGGTCACATCGGCATTGGTGCCCGCCAGCGCGATGAAGGCCGAAGGCTCTGGTTGCAGGTAGTTCTGGCTGAAAGCGATGACTTCCATGCGCGCGTCAGTAATGCTCATGCCGGCCATGATCGTGTCGTAATTGCCCGACACGAGGTTGGGAATGATCGTGTCCCAATCGTTGATGACCCATTCGCAGGTCAGGCCCGCGCGCTCGCAGATCGCATCGCCCAACTCGCGCTCGAACCCGTCCAACTCTCCCGTCGCGTCGTTGATGAAGTTATACGGAGGGTAGGCCCCTTCCGACCCCATGCGCACCACGTCCTGAGCGAATGCCGCGGTGGTGCCGAAGGCGGTCAGCGCCAGGCCAAGGATCAGTGTTTTCATATCGTTACTCCCGGTTGGTTATGGTTGGTTGGGTTGGCTGTGGCTGAGGAATTGCTTCAGCCGCGCCGATTTCGGGGCGCCGAACAGGGTGTCTGGCGGCCCTTCTTCTTCTATGAGCCCATCATGCAGGAACACGACATGGCTGGACACATCGGCGGCCAGTCGCATGTCATGGGTCACGATCAGCATGGTGCGCCCTTCCTGCGCCAGCGCCTTTATCACGCGCACCACCTCCTGTTCCAGTTCAGGGTCCAGCGCAGAGGTGGGTTCGTCGAACAACAGCGCGCGCGGCTCCATGCACAGCGCGCGGGCAATCGCGGCGCGTTGCTGCTGCCCGCCCGACATTTGCGCGGGGTAGACATCGGCCTTGTCGCCAATGCCCACCTTGTCCAGAAGTGTGCGGGCGCGGGGTTCGACCTCTGCCCGGTCCTGCTTCAGAACATGGACCGGCGCTTCCATCACGTTCCCCAGCACGCTCAGATGCGACCACAGGTTGAAGCTTTGGAACACCATGGACAGATTTGTCCGAATGCGCGTGACCTGCGCGCGGTCGGCGGGCTGGCGGGTCGCACCCGCACCGCGCCAGCGCACGGGTTCGCCCTCGAACAGAACGTCGCCCTGCTGGCTGTCTTCCAGCAGGTTGCAGCACCGCAAAAGCGTGGATTTGCCCGACCCGGATGACCCGATCAGCGAGATCACATCGCCTTTCCGCGCGGTCAGGCTGACGCCCTTCAGCACCTCCAGCGGCCCATAGGCCTTGTGCAGCTCGCGTATCTCGATGACGGGCGTGTCGGGCATGTGACCTGCTGGTTCGAACCTGCCCGCCATTTCTGCCTAAAAACACGGCAATGGCAAGGGTGGTTTCGTCCCCGGCCATCGGCCGACGCAACGTCGCGCCTGTCTGCCTAGTTGTTGCGCAAGCCCGGCCAGTTGGCATCGGCCCGCGCGATGAAGCCGGGAATGTCGCGCTCCCACCGGCGTTGGATGCGCGCGTCGAAGTTCAGATACAGCTTGCCATCGACGATCGCCCAGGCGGTCGGGTCCACCGGGGCCAGATAGCCTTCGGCCGCGGCCCAAGCGCAATTCGCCCCATATTGCGGGGCATAAGCTGTCGGATCGGCGGCAAAGGCCGCCCGGTTCTCGGCATTGGCGAAATGCCAGCGCTGCCCCTGCCAGTCGAGCGCATGGGCGGCGTCGCCCCGGCGCGGCGCGCCTTCGGTGAAATAGGCGACCGGGTCGTAGCCGTCTAGCACGGGGGCGGCTTGTGCGAAGAGCTTTGACACGGGCAGGGCGAGCAGGGGGGCAGCTAGAACGGCGCGGCGAGAGATCATGTCATCCTCCATGTTAGACCCCAATCCTTACGCGAGCGCGTGCCAGATCGTGACATCACCCTTGTGTGAATGGCTTGCGACAGGCCCGGTGCGGCTGTAGGTGTCGGGCCAAACAGATCAGGAGCAAGTGCCATGGCGTCGTATCAATATGTCTACCACATGGATGGTGTGTCCAAGACCTATCCGGGTGGCAAGAAGTGCTTTGAAAACATCCGCCTGTCGTTTCTGCCCGGCGTGAAAATCGGCGTCGTGGGTGTGAACGGCGCGGGCAAGTCGACGCTCTTGCGCATCATGTCCGGCGCCGACAAGGATTTCACGGGCGAGGCATGGGCCGCCAAGGGCGCCCGCGTGGGCTACCTGCCGCAGGAACCGCACCTGGACCCCGAACTGGACGTGCGCGGCAACGTCATGCTGGGTGTGGCGGAAAAGCAGGCCAAGTTGGAGCGCTACAACGAACTGGCCATGAACTACTCGGACGAGACCGCCGACGAAATGGCCCAGTTGCAGGATGAGATCGACGCGGAAAACCTGTGGGACCTGGACAGCCAGATCGACGTGGCCTTAGAGGCGCTGCGCTGCCCGCCCGACCATGCCGATGTCGAAACCCTGTCGGGGGGCGAGCGCCGCCGCGTGGCCCTGTGCAAGCTGCTGCTGGAAGCGCCCGACATGCTGCTGCTGGACGAACCGACCAACCACCTGGACGCCGAAACGGTCGCCTGGCTGCAACAGCACCTGATCGACTACAAGGGCACGATCCTGATCGTCACGCACGACCGCTATTTCCTCGATGACATCACCGGCTGGATCCTGGAGTTGGACCGCGGGCGCGGCATTCCGTACGAGGGCAATTACTCGGCGTGGCTGGACCAGAAGGCCAAGCGCCTTGCGCAGGAAGCGCGCGAGGACAAGTCGCGCCAGAAATCGTTGGAGCGCGAACTGGAATGGATCCGCGCCGGGGCCAAGGCGCGGCAGGCCAAGTCGAAAGCGCGGATTTCCGCCTACGAGGAAAAGGCCAGCCAGTCCGAGCGCGAGAAGATCAGCCGCGCGCAGATCATCATCCCCAACGGTCCGCGGCTGGGGTCCAAGGTCATCGACGTGGCCGACCTGCGCAAGGGGTTCGAGGACAAGCTTCTGATCGAAAACCTGTCCTTCGCGCTGCCGCCCGGTGGTATTGTCGGTGTGATCGGGCCGAACGGGGCGGGCAAATCGACCCTGTTCCGCATGCTGACCGGGCAGGACCAGCCCGACGAGGGCACCGTGGAATTCGGCGACACGGTGCAACTGTCCTACGTGGACCAGTCGCGCGACGCGCTG
>JAAAPG010000104.1 GCA_009908405.1 Alphaproteobacteria bacterium
GTAGCACGGCGCGATATGGCTGGTCGGCGCCAGAAGTGGAGCGAATTGCGCCCGGCGCCATGCGTTCCCACCGGCGGCCAGCGCCCCCAGCGTGTTACCGTGATAGCTTTGCCGCCGGGCAATGACGCGGTGGCGCTGCGGCTGCCCGATCTCGACGAAATACTGCCGGGCCAGTTTCAGCGCCGCCTCCACGGCCTCGGACCCGCCCGAAACCAGATAGACCCTGTCCAGTCCCGGCGGTGCATGGGCTGTCAGGCGGTCCGCGAGTTGCTCGGCCGGGTCGGAAGTGAAGAACCCCGTATGCGCAAAGGCCAGCCGGTCGATCTGGGCATGCAGCGCCGCGCGAACTGCGGCATTGGAATGCCCCAGGCAGGACACCGCCGCACCGCCCGAACCGTCGAGATAGCGCTTGCCCTGCGCATCGACCAGGTAGCAGCCGTCGCCGGCCACGGCGCGCGGAGGGGCGTGGTGCATAGAACGGCCAAAGAGGTGGTTCGGCATGATGTCCTCGCGGATGGTGGCCCTGCGCGCCCCGATTACCAGAGCTGGTCGAGCATCCGGGGTTCCCCGGTCATGTTGAGCCCGCCCAGCGCGCGCAGCCGGGCATGGGCCGCCGCCGAAAGGGCCTGGCAATCAGCCAGGGCCTCGGCCATGCGCGCCTGGCTGAACTCGGTCAGGACCTGCACCGCCAAGCAATCTTCCCCGGCCTCCAGCAGGCGTTCCGCGGCGCGCAATGTGTCGGGGATGCGGGCATTCACGCTCGCCTCGACCGCGCGCCAATGCGCCCAGACCTCGTCCAGGATCGGGTCCGGTTTCTGGATGGCCAAGTGCATAAGACGCTTGAACGCTTCGAAGGCGGAGGGTCCGGTCTCGATCCCTTGCGGGATGTGCGACACGGTGTCGGGGTTCTTTTCCTTCTTGCGGCAATCGAGAAAGCGGTGGCTTTCCCCTGTGGTCAGGTAGCGGTGTTGCCGCCAGGCCGGCGGCACCGCGTCCTGCCCCATGAAGACCGGCAACAGCGGGGCGGTGACCGGGCCGACCGGGGCGTGCCACATCATCCGCAACCGGTCGTCGGAGGGATGGATCAGCGGCACGACCTGCCCGTAACCGGCCGTATCCCCCGTCAGGCGTTCGGTGCTGATGGACCAGAACACGTCCGCGAGGCCGATCTTTTCGGGCCGGGCGGCACGCGTGCGCATCTCGTTCTCGATCCAGGCCACACCGTCCCAGCGGTGCTTGCCGTCACCATAGATCCGGTTGACATGGAACGGCCCGTCCTGCGGGGACCACCAGCCCATTTCACGCGCCGTGTCGAAGAAATGCTGCGGGAACAGGAAATCCGCGTTGGGCGTGTCGGGCACCTCGCCGATATAGCCGGGGCGCGAGGCGCGGATGCTGTCGGGGCCAAGCCGTTCGGCGCACCACAGACCGCGCCCCCCGGCAAACTCGATCACCACCCAGGCTTCCTCCGGGTCGGCGATCATGTGGGAGTTGCCGCCATAGGTGGAATAGCCATGCGTGGCGATCAGTTCCCCGATCAGGTCCACCCCCTCGCGGGCTGTCCGGGCGCGTTCCACCACGATGCGGGCGAGGTCGGAATAATTCGGTCCGGTCTGATCCTTCGGCGTCATGGCGATCAGCTCGGCCCGCGAGGTGGACCAGATGTCGCGCACCGCCACCCCGCATTCGTTCAGCCCGCCATTGGTCAGCGGCGCGGGCACGCCGAGATAATAGCTGTAGCTCACCCGCATGTTGCGCAGGGTCACTTGCGCCTGGGGGATCTGGGTGAGATGACCGGGCATGTCGGCCTGCGGCGTCACCCCGACCGTGATCGACGATCCCTCGCCATGGCTTGCGCGCGGATTGATCTCGAGCCAGTGGCTGCTGGGTTCATCGCCGTACCCGGCCAGATAGGCCACCCCGTCGGCCGTGTGGTTGCGCCCGATATAGATACCGTAACTCATTGTTTTGTCTTCTCACCTAAGATGCGCCGGTCTCAGCCCAGCGGGAAATGGCAGGCATGGCGTCGCCCGTCCGCCATTGTCACATGCGGCGGTTTCTCGGCCCGGCAGCGGTCTTGCGCAAACGGGCAGCGGCCCGCGAAATCGCACCCTTTGGGTCGATTGAGCAGGCTCGGCACCTCGCCCGAGATCGAGACATGCACGCGGCGGCGGTCCGGGTCGGGCTGTGGCACGCCCTCGACCAGGGCCTGCGTGTAGGGATGCACCGGGCGGGCGAACACCTCGTCCGTGCGGCCCTCTTCCACGATCCGGCCCAGATACATGATCGCCAGCCGGTCGGCGATATGGCGCACCACGGGCAGGTTGTGCGTGATGATCAGGTAGCCCAGCCCGTGCTCAGCCTGAAGATCGGTCATCAGGTTGAGAATCTCGCCCTGCACCGACACATCCAGCCCCGCGGTGGGTTCATCGGCGATGATCAGCTTGGGGTTCAATGCCAAGGCCCGCGCCACGCCCACGCGCCGTGCCTGCCCGCCGGAAAGCTCGTGCGGATAGCGCGACAGGAAAGGCTTGGGCAAGCGCACCATTTCGGCCAGCCGTTCGGCCTCGGCATCCAGGTCGACGCCCGTGACGCCGTGGATCTGGAACGGCTCGGTGATCAGGGCACGGACCGATTTGCGCGGGCTGAGCGAACCGACCGGGTCCTGGAACATCATCGCCATGTCGCGGCGCAGGGGCTTGAAACGCGCTTCGGCCATGTTGCGGATCTCGGCACCCTCGAACCGCACGCTGCCCGCCTGCGACGGTACAAGGTTGAGCACGCAACGCCCCAGCGTCGTCTTGCCCGACCCGCTTTCGCCGACCAGCCCCACGGTTTCGCCCGGCGCGACCGAAAGGCTGACGTCCAGCACAGCATCCACATGCCGCTGCGTGATGCCGTTCAGGCGCGCCCGCAGGGGGCCAACGGTTTCGAATTGCACGTTCAGATCGGACACGTCGAGCAGGGGATCGTCGCGCGTCACGCGGGTAGGCTTGGCAGCACCCTTTTCGCCCTCGCCCACGGTCATCACGTCCAGCGGCGGTGGCCAACTCGGGTCGTGATGCGGCCCGTCCAGCAGATGACAGCGGGCCAGGCTCATCTCGCCGCGCGCGACGTCGGGGGGCGTCTGTTCGCTGCACACCGGAAGCGCCCGCTGGCACCGGGGCGCATAGATGCAGCCCGACAGCGCGCGGGTCAGATCGGGAATGTCGCCGGGGATCACCGGCAGTTTGCGCGACACGTCGTCGATGCGCGCCGGGTCGCATTCCAGCAGCGCGCGGGTATAGGGGTGCTGCGCGTTGTGGAAAATCTCGCGCACCTCGCCCGCCTCGACGACCTCGCCGGCATACATGACGACCACGTCATCGCATAGCTCCGCGATCAGCCCCAGGTTGTGAGAGACCACGACGACCGTTGCATCCAGTTCCTTTTGCAGATCCTGCAAAAGGTGGATGATCTGCGCCTCCATC
>JAAAPG010000047.1 GCA_009908405.1 Alphaproteobacteria bacterium
CGCGCGGGCCTTTGCCACGCTGGTTCTGTGCGCCCAGGGCGCCGAAGATGCGCTTGGCCCTGTGCGGGCGGCGCTGACCGACACCACCCAAGCCGCCGCCAGCGCCTATGACGGCAAGCTCGTGATCCGCCTGCTGGCCGCCGATGGCTGGCCTTTGCGCCGTCAAATCCTGTCCTTGCTGCATGTGTTGCGGCGCGGTGCCCCGCCGCCCCGCGTGTGGCAGATGTAACCTGTCGAGGAATCCATGAACCTGAGCCCCCGTGAAAAAGACAAACTGCTGATTTCCATGGCCGCGATGGTGGCGCGCAACCGCCATGCGCGCGGCGTGAAGCTGAATCACCCCGAAGCCATCGCGCTGATTTCCGATTTCGTGGTCGAGGGCGCGCGCGATGGCCGCTCCGTGGCCGAGCTGATGGAAGCGGGCGCGCATGTCATCACCTGCGAGGATTGCATGGAGGGGATACCCGAGATGATCCACTCCGTCCAGGTTGAAGCAACCTTTCCCGACGGCACCAAGCTGGTGACCGTCCACCACCCCATTCGTTGAAGGAGAGCCGCCATGACCCCCATTTTCCGCCTGATCGCCCTTGCCGCGCCGCTGGTGCTGGCCAGCCCGGCGCTTGCGCACCTGGACCCTGCCGCGCATGGGTCTTTCGCGGCGGGTTTCACGCACCCGGTTTTCGGGCTGGACCATATCCTTGCCATGGTGGCCGTGGGCCTGTGGGCCGTGGTACTGGGCGGGCGCGCGCTTTGGGCGCTGCCCGCGGCGTTTGTCGGCGCGATGGTGCTGGGCTTCGGCCTGTCGCTGGCCGGGCTACCCTTGCCGTTGGTCGAGCCGATGATCCTCGCCTCTGTCCTAGCCTTGGGCGTGGGACCCGCGCTTGCGCTGCCGATCGCCTTGCCCGTCGCCGCGGCTATCGTGGGTGTTCTGGCCCTGTTCCACGGCCATGCCCACGGGTCGGAAATGGCGGGCGCAACCGCGCTGAGCTACCTCGCCGGTTTTGCAACCGCGACCGCTTTCTTGCATGGCGCCGGCGTTGTTGCAGGCGTGGTCATGGCCCGCCCCTTGGGGCTGATGGCCGCGCGGGTGGCCGGTGGCCTGGTCGCGCTGGGCGGGGCCGTTCTGGTCATGGGGGGCTAAGCCATGATCCCCGGAGAGATATATCCCGCACCCGGCACCATCACCCTGAATGACGGGCAAGAGGCGATCACCCTGACCGTGGCGAACACCGGCGACCGGCCCGTTCAGGTCGGCAGCCATTACCATTTTGCCGAAACCAACCCCGGTTTGCAGTTCGACCGCGACGCCGCCACGGGCTACAGGCTGGACATTGCCGCCGGAACGGCCGTCCGTTTCGAACCCGGACAAACGCGCGAGGTGCAGCTTGTGCCCTATCGCGGGGACCGCAAGGTGTACGGGTTCAACCAGAAAACGATGGGGGCACTGTAATGCCAGCCAGCATCGACCGCAGCACCTATGCCGACATGTTCGGCCCCACCACGGGCGACAAGGTCCGGCTTGCCGATACCGACTTGGTCATAGAGGTCGAGCGCGACCTGACCACTTATGGCGAGGAAGTGAAATTCGGCGGCGGCAAGGTCATCCGCGACGGGATGGGCCAAAGCCAGCGCACCCGTGCCGAGGGGGCGATGGACACGGTCATCACCAATGCGCTGATCGTGGATCATTCCGGCATCTACAAGGCTGATGTCGGCCTGCGCGATGGGCTTATCGCCGCCATCGGCAAGGCGGGGAACCCCGACACGCAACCGGGCGTGACCATCGTCATCGGGCCGGGGACAGAGGTGATCGCGGGCGAGGGCAAGATCCTGACCGCGGGCGGGTTCGACGCGCATATCCATTTCATCTGCCCCCAGCAGATAGAGGACGCGCTGGCCTCCGGCATTACCACCATGCTGGGGGGCGGCACCGGCCCCGCGCATGGCACGCTCGCCACCACCTGCACGCCGGGGCCGTGGCATATTGGCCGGATGCTGCAAGCGTTCGAGGCGTTTCCCGTCAACCTGGCGCTGGCAGGCAAGGGCAACGCCGCGTTGCCCGCCGCGTTGGACGAACAGGTGCGCGCCGGGGCCGCCGCGCTGAAACTGCACGAGGATTGGGGGACCACCCCCGCCGCCATCGACAATTGCCTGAGCGTGGCCGACGCGATGGATGTGCAGGTCATGATCCACACCGACACGCTGAACGAATCGGGCTTCGTGGAAAACACGCTGGCCGCGATAGGCGGGCGCACGATCCATGCGTTTCACACCGAAGGGGCGGGCGGGGGCCATGCGCCGGATATTCTGAAGGTGGTCGGCTCGCAGAACGTGATCCCGTCCTCCACCAACCCGACGCGGCCCTATACCGGCAACACGATCGAGGAACACCTCGACATGCTGATGGTCTGCCACCACCTGGACAACAAGGTGCCAGAAGACGTCGCCTTTGCCGAAAGCCGCATCCGGCGCGAAACCATCGCCGCCGAGGACATCCTGCATGACATGGGCGCGATGGCGATCATCAGCTCCGACAGTCAGGCCATGGGCCGCGTGGGCGAGGTTATCCTCCGCACGTGGCAAACCGCCGATAAAATGCGCAAGCAGCGCGGGCGCCTACCCGAGGAAACCGGCGAGAACGACAATCTGCGCGTGCGGCGGTACGTGGCGAAATACACGATCAACCCGGCGATTGCGCATGGAATTTCGGACCATATCGGGTCGGTCGAGGTCGGCAAACGCGCCGATCTGTGCCTGTGGAATTTCGCGTTTTTCGGGGCCAAGCCGGACATGGTGCTGCTGGGCGGCAGCATTGTCAGCGCGCAGATGGGCGACCCGAACGGGTCCATCCCCGCGCAGCCATTCTACACGCGCAACATGTGGGGGGCGTTCGGGCGGTCGCGATTGAATAGCGCCGTGACGTTTGTTTCCGGCGCCGCCTTGGCCGACGGGATCAAGGGCAAGCTGGGGCTGGAAAAGCAGCTTCTGGCGGTCAGCGGCACGCGCAATATCGGCAAATCCGACATGGTGCTGAACGCCGCGACGCCGCAAATAGACGTGCACCCCGAAACCTACGAAGTGCGCGCCGATGGCGAGCTTCTGACCTGCGAACCGGCTGCCGAGTTGCCGCTGGCGCAGCGGTATTTCCTGTTCTGAGAGGATATGATGGACGATTACCCGAACGCCTTGCGCATTCATCCCCATGCGCACCACGCCTGCGACACGGTCGCGCTGGATTACGAGGGGCGGTTCCTGCGCCGCAAACGGCTTGTCGCGGCGTCGGGCCGTGGGTTCCTTGTGGACCTGCCCGAGGTTGCGAACCTGACCGGCGTGGAAGCCTTCGTGCTGGAAGACGGGCGCGAGATCGCGGTGCAGGCCGCGCCCGAACCCGTTCTTGTGGTGCGGGGCGATCTGGCGCGCTTGGCTTGGCATATCGGCAACCGGCACACGCCGTGTCA
>JAAAPG010000292.1 GCA_009908405.1 Alphaproteobacteria bacterium
CCGCGGTTTGGCGCAGATGCGCGCGCAAGTCTTCGTATGCGGTCATGCCTTGGCCCCCCTCAGGCTGTCGAACCGTGGAAATTGCGACAGGTGTCGCGCGCGGATAATCAGCACCCAGAGCAACACGGCGGTCGCCTGGTGCGCGATCCCAAGCTGCCACGGGGCGGCATACATGACCGTCACGATGCCAAGGATGATCTGCCCCAGCACCACAAGCCCAACGGCGTTGAACGCGAAGCGCGTCGCTCCATGCGCTGATTTCCGACCCCGCAGCCAGACGATCAGCGCGAACACGGCCAGCAGATACCCCGCCATGCGGTGCACGAATTGCGCCATGGCCGGGTTTTCAAAGAAATTCTGCCAGAGCGGCACCATGTCCAGCGCCTCTGGCGGGAAGAAAACGCCGTTCATCATCGGCCAATCGGTATAGCCTCGGCCCGCGTCTATGCCCGCAACCAGCGCACCCAGCAGGATTTGCAGGAAGGCGAAATGCATCAACCCGGTCGAGAGTGAAAACAGCTTCGCTTCCCGCGCGCGGCGGGCTTTCATCAATTCCGCCTCGGACCGGTTCAACAAGAACGTATACCACGCGATGAAGCCAAGGATGACAAAGGCCAGCCCCAGATGCGTGGCCAAGCGGTAGCTCGCGACCGCGACCATGCCCTCATTCAGGCCAGAGGCCACCATCCACCAGCCAATCGCCCCTTGCGCGCCGCCCAAGGCGCCCAGAAGCAGCAGCCGGGGTGTCCAGCCGGTGGGAATGCGTTTGGTCAGCCAGAAGAACAGGAAGCCCACGGCCCAGACCAGCCCGATGACGCGCCCCAACTGGCGGTGGCCCCATTCCCACCAGTAGATCACCTTGAATTCTGACAGGCTCATGCCCTGGTTCATCAGGCGGTATTGGTCGATCTGGCGGTATTTCTCGAACTCAGCATCCCAGTCAGCGGCGTTCATGGGCGGCAATGCGCCGGTCACGGGGCGCCACTCGGTAATCGACAAGCCGCTATCGGTCAGCCGGGTCATGCCGCCCACGGCGATCATGACGCAGACCAGTGCGAACAGCACCATCAGCCAGACCCGGATCGCGCCGCGCGCGCTCTTGGGGCGGCGGTCGATCACGCCGCCTTGCGGGGCGGTTTGGGCCTGCTTGCTGGTGCTGACCTCTTCGAAAATCGCGCGTTTGGCGGCCATGTCCGGGCTCCTGCTATATGTCGCGCAAGCTAGTGCCCCCGCGCGCGGTGTTCAAGCATCACCCGCGCTTGCGGGCCATGTGCCGCAAGATGCCGTGCAGCGTCTGCACATCGGCGCGCGTCAGGGGCAGGCGGCCCCACATGCTGCGCAGCGTCAGCTTCATGCTGTCGGCCTTGTGCGGCGGAAAGAAGAACCCGGTTTCGCCAAGCTGCGTTTCCGCATGGTCACCCAGTTTCTCGCGCTCCAGCCCGGTGGCAAACTCGGTCCCGGCCATGGCCTGCACTTCGGACGGCGTGTCGGTGGTCTGGCGCAGGAATTCATAGGCCACCAGCAACACGCATTGCGCAAGGTTCAGCGAATAGAACACCGGGTTGACCGGCACGGTGATGATGGCATTGGCGCGGGCCACGTCGTCATTTTCCAGCCCCGCGCGCTCTGGCCCGAACAGCACCGCCACGCGCTTGCCCGCCGCGGTCATGGCGCGCGCTTCGGCCATGGCGCGTTCGGGCGTCAGCACGGGTTTGGTAATGCCGCGCCCGCGCGCGGTGGTGGCGTAGACGTAATCGCAATCGCCGATCGCGCCGGGCAGGTCTTCGAACACGCCCGCACGGTCCAGCACGGGCGACGCGCCAGAGGCGAGCGCCACCGCATCCGGGTTCGGCCAGCCGTCGCGCGGGGCGACTACGCGCATCCGCGCGCAGCCGAAATTCAGCATGGCGCGCGCCGCCGCCCCGATATTGCGGCCCATCTGCGGGCGCACCAGGACCATCAGGGGGGTGTTTTCGTCGAAAATCGCGTCGTCTTGCGGGGTCATGGGCGGTCCTTGCGGGATTTGCCCTGCCATAGCCGGGGCAATCCGCCCTCGCAAGCCGGGTATGCTTGTTTCCAACCCGCGCGCGGTCTAGAAGGCGCAACGCCCTTTGCACGAAAGACCAAGCCCATGGCCGAGGACACCCCCCAGCTTTACCTAGTCACGCCGCCCAGCTTCGAGCTGGACAGGTTCCTGCCGCACTTGGCGCGGGTTCTGGACGCGCAGGACGTGGCCTGCCTGCGCCTGCACATGGCCACGCAGGACGAAGACGCCATTCTGCGCGCGGGCGACGCGCTGCGCGACTTGGCCCATGCCCGCGACATTCCACTGGTGATTGCCGATCATGTTCTGATGGTGGAACGGCTGGGGCTGGACGGGGTGCATCTGACAGACCCCGGCACCGGCATTCGCAAGCTGCGCGACACGATGGGCGCGGATGCGATCATCGGCGCGCATTGCGGCAACCTGCGCCATGACGGGATGCAGGCGGGCGAGGCGGGGGCCGATTACATCGCCTTTGGCCCGGTGGGCGAAACGCTTCTGGGCGACGGCGCCCATGCGGAACGTGAATTGTTCGAATGGTGGTCCGAACTGATAGAGGTGCCGGTCGTGGCCGAAGGCGCGCTGACGCCGGCACTGGTCGAAAGCCTTGCCCCGGTCACGGATTTCTTCGCAATCGGCCCTGAAATCTGGGGCGATGACGACCCGCTGGCACGTCTGCGCGCCCTGATCGCGCCGTTGGGCTAGGCGGCATTCGTCAACGGCAAACGCCGCGCGACCAACTCTGCCCAATAGGCGCAACCTGCCGGAATGGCGTTGTCGTTGAAGTTGTATTCCGGGTGGTGCACATCGGCGCTGTCGCCATTGCCGACGAGGATATACGCGCCGGGGCGTTCTTCCAGCATGTAGGCGAAATCCTCGCCGCCCATGACCAGCGGCGCGGTGGCGCAATCGCCCGCGATGGCGCGCGCGGCGTTGGCAGCATGGTCGGTTTCCGTATCGGTGTTCACCATCACCGGGTAGCCGCGCATGTAATTCACCCGCGCGGTGGCGCCATAGGCCTGCGCGGTCATTTCGGCCAGCTTGGGCAAGCGGTCCTCTGCCAGCGCGCGCATGTCCGTGGACAGCGTGCGCACGGTGCCGCGCAGGGTCACATGCTGCGGGATGACGTTGAACGCTTGCGATTCGGTGGCAAAGGACGTGACCGACACCACCATTTCCTGCGTCGGGTCCGCGTTGCGGCTGACGATACTTTGCAGCGCCAGCACGATATGAGACGCGACAACCGTGGTATCGACGCAGTGATGCGGCTTGGCTGCGTGCCCGCCGCGCCCCTCGACCGTGATTTCGAACTGGTCGGTGGCCGCAAAGAACGCCCCCGGACGAATGGCGAAAGTGCCGGTGGGAACGCCGGGCCAATTGTGCATGCCGTACACT
>JAAAPG010000095.1 GCA_009908405.1 Alphaproteobacteria bacterium
CTATGGCGAGGTGCGAAGCCTGCGCACCCTTGAAATCCGCGCCAAGACCAGCGGCACCTTGACCCAACTCTCAGAGGATTTCGAGGAAGGTGGCGTTGTCGAGAAAGGGCAGCTTTTGGTGCAGGTCGATCCCTCGGACGCGCAATCAGCCCTGAACCTTGCGAAAAGCGACCTTCTGGATGCACAGGCCGAGGTGCGCGATGCCGAGCGCGCGCTTGAGATTGCCCGGGATGAGCTTGAGTCCGCCCGTGAACAGGCCGCGTTACGTGAGCGCGCCTATCAAAGGCAGCTTGACCTGGAAGACCGCGGGGTCGGTACGGCCGCAGCCGTAGAGACAGCCGAGTTATCGGCCGCGCAGGCGCGGCAGGCTGAACTGGCCAGCCGTCAGGCACTTGCCAATGCCGAGGCGCGTGTCGATCAGGCACGCACCCGGCTGTCACGCTCGGAAATCGCCCGCGACGATGCGCAACGGCGCTTGGAGGATACGACCATCCGGGCCGAGTTTGGCGGGACGTTGGATACCGTAAATGCGGTGGCCGGAGGCTATGTGTCATTGAATGAGCGGTTGGCGAACCTGATTGACGCCGATGCGCTTGAGGTCGCCTTTCGGGTCTCGACCGCGCAATATGTGCGGCTTCTGGATGACGCGGGAAAATTGCTGACGGCGCCGGTGTCGGTCAGCCTTGCAACGCAGGGATTGGATTTGCAGGCCACGGGCCGCATCACCCGCGACAGTGGCGCCGTGGAAGAGGGGCAGACCGGGCGCATGATTTACGCCACGCTGGACAGGACCGGCGGCTTGAAGCCCGGCGATTTCGTTACCGTCCAGATCGAGGAGCCGCCGCTTGCCAATGCCATCCGCTTGCCCGCCACGGCCCTCGGGCCAGAGGGAGATGTTCTGATCCTGAGCGAAAACGAGCGGCTTGCGGCAATGCCTGTTACGCTGTTGCGGCGGCAAGGCGATGACGTGCTTGTCCGGGCCGATGCCCTGCCGGGCCGCGAAGTCGTGGCGCAACGATCCCCCCTTCTTGGGGCGGGGATCAAAGTGCGCCCGCTGCGTGAGCGGTCCGAGGCGGATACCAGCGACTTGATGAACCTCAGCGATGACCGCCGTGCCCGGCTGATCGAATTCGTGCGCGGCGACAACGGATTGCCCGCCGAGGAAAAGTCCCGCCTTCTGGCGCAACTGGAACAGGCGCAAGTGCCAACGGGAACAGTCGCGCGGCTTGAAACCCGCATGGGGGGCTAGATCATGGCGCGTCAGATTCCGGCCCGTGCCGGTGGGATATTATCCTATTTCGCGCGCCACCGGACGGTGGCCAACCTGTTGCTGGTGGTTCTGGTGGTTCTGGGTCTGGCCGCCGCGCCCAAGATGCGGGCGCAGTTTTTCCCAGATGTGATCATCGACAGCGTCAGTGTTTCGGTCATCTGGGACGGGGCGAGCGCGGAAGACGTGGATGCCGCCATCGTGCAACTCCTGGAACCCGCTCTTTTGGCCGTGGAGGGCGTGGAAAGCAGTAGCGCCACAAGCCGCGAGGACCGTGCGAGCATTCAGCTTGAGTTCGAGCCGGGCTGGGACATGGGCCGCGCCGCCGACGAAGTGCAAGCCGCAATCGATACCGTGACAACCCTGCCCGCAGAGGCGGAGGAGCCGCAGGTGCGCCGGGGCGCATGGCGCGACCGGGTGACCGATATCGTGATCACCGGCCCCGTGGCGACCGACCAATTGGGCCTTTATGCCGATGAATTGGTCACACGCCTGTTCGACGCAGGCGTGACGCGCACCACCGTGCGCGGCGTCGCCGCCCCGCAGACCATCGTCGAGGTGCCCGCAGTCAACCTGATGTCCTATGACATCACCATGGCCGAGATTGCCGAAGTGATCGCGGGGGAGGTGGACGCCGACCCCGCGGGCGATGTGACAGGGGCCAACACCCGTGTGCGTACCGGGGTCGAGAAACGCAGCCCCGAAGAGATCGCGGCCGTTGTCCTGCGCTCGAACCCCGATGGATCGGCCCTTACCATCGGGGATGTGGCCACGGTTCGGGTTGAGGGGATCACACGCAACCTGAGCTACTTCGTGGGCGAGGACCCGGCAATGTCGATCCGGGTTGATCGCTCGGCGCGCGGTGATGCCATTGCCATTCAGCAACAGGTCGCGGACGTGGCCGAGGCCATGGCACGCACCCTGCCCGAGGGCGTCAGTATCGAGCTGATCCGCACCCGATCCGAGGCGATATCGGGGCGCTTGGATACCCTCTTGGACAATGGGATTACCGGGCTGGCGCTTGTGGTGGCCCTTTTGTTCATGTTCCTCAATGCGCGCACGGCCTTCTGGGTGGCCGCCGGTATTCCGGTGGCGATGCTGGCGGCGATTGCCCTGATGTATGTCGGCGGGCTGACCATCAACATGGTCTCGCTTTTTGCCCTGATCATCACGCTTGGTATCGTGGTGGATGACGCCATCGTGGTGGGCGAACATGCCGACGCGCGCTATCGCAAATATGGCGAGGCACCCGTGGTGGCCGCCGAACGCGCGGCACAACGCATGGCGCTGCCCGTTTTTTCCGCCACCCTGACCACGCTGATCGCCTTTTTCGGGCTGACCGCCGTGGGCGGACGGTTTGGCGATATGATCATCGACATCCCGTTCACCGTGATCGCGGTGCTGGCCGCCTCTTTGGTGGAGTGTTTCCTGATCCTGCCCAAGCACATGGCGCATTCACTGTCCCATGCGCATAAGCGCCATTGGTACGACACGCCAAGCCGGGTGGTGAACCGCGGCTTTGTCTGGTTGCGGGAACGCCTCTTCCGGCCCTTCATGGGCTGGGTGATCCGGCTTCGTTACCCGGTGATGGCAGCAGTGATCGCGCTTTTGGCCTCGCAACTGGCGCTGTTTGTGCAGGGCGAGGTGCAATGGCGGTTTTTCAATGCGCCCGAACGCGGCAGCGTGACGGGCAATTTCGCCATGGCCCCGGGGGCAACGCGTGAAGATTCGCTTGCCATGATGCGCGAATTGCAGCGCGCGACCGAGGAGCTCGGGGCCGAGTATGAAGAACGTCATGGCCGCAATCCACTGGATTACGTGATGGCGCAGGTCGGTGGCAACACCGGCTATGGTCTTGCCGGGGCAGACACCAAGGAGCCCGATCAACTGGGCGGGATCGCGATCGAATTGATTGATGCCGATCTGCGCCCCTATTCCAGCTTTGCCTTCGTCGGCGCATTGCAGGACCGGGTGCAACAGCATCCGCTGGCCGAAACCGTCAGCTTTCGGGGCTGGCGTTCCGGCCCCGGCGGCGACGCGCTTGACGTGGAGTTCTACGGTGCAACCGCCGAGACCTTGAAGGCCGCCTCCGAGGCCCTCAAGGAGGCGCTGTTGCGCTACCCCGAGGTCTCCGCCGTGCAGGATAACCTTGCCTACG
>JAAAPG010000114.1 GCA_009908405.1 Alphaproteobacteria bacterium
GGTACTTGCGCTGATCGTGATGACTCTGGGCGCCGGGGCCGCCGCGTATTTCGGTCTGCCCAAGGAAGGCGAGCCGGATATCGAGGTGCCCGCCGTCATCATCACCGTGCCCTTTCCCGGCGTCAACGCGGTCGACTCTGAAGATGCCATCGTCAAACCGATGGAAACGGAACTGGCCGGGTTGGACGGGCTGAAAAAGCTGGGCGCGTTTTCCGCGGATGGCGTTGGCGCGGCGGTTCTGGAATTCGAATTCGGCTGGAACAAGTCCGAAACCATGGCCGATATCCGCGACGCCATGACCCGCGCAGAGGCGCAGTTTCCGGACGGCGCGCAGAATTACACCATCACCGAGATCAACTTTTCCGAATTTCCGATCGTGATCGTCGCGCTGTCGGGTGATGTGTCCGAGCGCACGTTGCTCAACGCCACGCGCAGCCTGCAAACCCGGATCGAGGCGCTCGATTCCGTGCTGGAAGCCGAGATCGCGGGGGCGCGCGACGAAATGGTCGAGGTGCTGATCGACCCGCTGAAGCTGGAAGCCTACAACGTGACGGCGGGGGAGCTGATCCAGACCGTCGGGGCCAATAACCAGCTTGTCGCCGCCGGACAGGTCGAAACCACAAGCGGGGCGTTTTCCGTCACCGTGCCGTCGACCTTCGAATCGACGCAGGATATCTACAAGCTGCCCATAAAGGTGAACGGCGATTCCGTCGTCACCCTTGGGGACTTGGCAGAGATTCGCTTGACCTTCGCTGATCGCGAAGGCACCGCGCGGTTCAACGGCGAGGAAAATCTTGCGGTGCAAGTCGTCAAGCGCAAGGGCTTCAACGCGATCGACACGGTCGACCAGGTGCGCGCGGCGATAGAGGCCGAACAGGCAAGCTGGGACACGGAATTGCGCAATTCCATCCAGATCACCACGGCGCTCGACCAGTCGGTGCAGGTGGACGAGATGGTCAAGCAGCTTGAAGGCTCTGTCCTGACCGCCATCGCGCTGGTGATGATCGTGGTTCTGGCCGCGCTTGGCACACGGTCTGCCTTGTTGGTCGGGTTCGCGATCCCGTCGTCGTTCCTGCTGTGTTTCATCCTGCTGGGGGTCATGGACGTGGCGGTGTCGAACATCGTCATGTTCGGGCTGATCCTGGCGGTCGGCGTTCTGGTCGACGGCGCGGTGGTCGTGACAGAATATGCCGACAAGCGGATCGCGGCGGGTGATGGCCCGATGAAATCCTACGTGCGCGCGGCGCAACGCATGTTCTGGCCGGTCATCGCGTCGACCGCGACCACGCTCTGCGCGTTTCTGCCCATGCTGTTCTGGCCCGGTGTCGCGGGCGAATTCATGGGGATGCTGCCGGTCACGCTGATTTTCGTGCTGACAGCGTCGCTGGTCGTGGCCTTGGTGTTCCTGCCCGTCATGGGCGGCGTCACCGGTCGCATGGCGCGCCATATCGGCCGCGTGTCGGACGGGTTGCGCCGCTTGCCGTGGCTGCTGCGCCTGCCCTTTGCCGCGCTGGCCATGGCCGGACTGTGGCTGGGTGCGATGTTGCTGCTGAACCCCGGCTACCTGACCGGCGGCACGCAGGCGGCGCAATCGGCGTTGCAACTCTTGCCCGGTGCGGTGCTGATGGCGCTGTCCGCCGTGGGCCTGTCCATCAGTTTCGGGGCGCTGGCCATTCGCCGCGCGCCCCGAACGATCGACGCCGGCCGCCATTACGGGCTGACGGGCTGGCTGGCCAAGTTTGTCGTCGGCAACCCGATCATGCCCATCGTGACCGTGGTGGCCGTGGTCGCCTTTGTCGCCACCGTGTTCCAGTATTACGGGGATAACAACCGCGGCGTGGAATTCTTCGTGGAGACCGAACCCGAACAAGGCATCATCTATGTCCGCGCGCGGGGCAACCTGTCATTGGACGAGAAGGACAGGCTGGTGCGGCAAGCCGAAGAAGTGGCGCTGACCACCGAGGGCGTGGACTCGGTCTTCGCCTTCGCGGGCGATGGGGGGCTGAACACCAATACCGGCGGCACGAGCGCCCCCAACGACGCGGTCGGGCAGGTTCAGTTCGAATTGACGAATTGGCAAACGCGGACCGATGACCCGGAGATGGCCGGGTCGAAGATCGTCGATCGGATGCAGGCGCGCCTGTCCGAAATTCCGGGTATCTACGCCGAAACGCTGATCCAGGCCGGGGGGCCGGCCGGCGCGAAGCCGGTGCATCTGCGCTTGATCGGGCAGGATTTCGATGCGTTGGAAGCCGCGGTCGACGACGTGCGCGCCAAGTTCGCCGACACGGAGGGGCTGTTCGACCTGGAAGACACCCGGCCCGTGCCCGGCATTGACTGGCAGATCAATGTCGATACCGAGATCGCGGGCCGGTTCGGCGCCGATGTGCAGACCATTGGCGGCATGGTTCAGCTTGTCACGCGCGGGTTGCTTCTGGACACGATGCGCGTCGACAGCTCGGAAGAGGAAATCGACATCCGCGTGCGCCTGCCAGAGGATAATCGCCTGCTGTCCACGCTGGAAACCCTGCGCGTGCAGACCAATTTCGGCATGGTCCCGCTGTCGAATTTCATCACCACCGAAACCGTGGCCAGCCGGTCGCGCATCGACCGGATGGACCAGCAGCGCTATTTCGACGTGAAAGCGGATGTGCGGGCCAACCTGGAACGGATTGTCGATGCCGATGGAAACCTTGTGCGCGTCGTGACCCGCGCAGACACGCACCCTGATGACCACGCGCCGGGGTCCGAAGCCTTCAACCGCGCGACGGAACTGAAGGCAGAGATCGCCCGCAATGACTGGCGCGTGATCCCGATCAACGCCAATGAGCGGATCGAGGCGCTGACCGAATGGTTGCAGACCGAAGCCGAACTGCCCCCCGGCATTGACTGGGAATGGACCGGCGAGCAGCAGGACCAGCAGGAAAGCCAGGAATTCCTGATGTACGCCTTCGGCGCCGCTCTGGGCCTGATGTTCGTGATCCTGCTGACGCAGTTCAACAGTTTCTACAACTCGGTTCTGGTGTTGCTGGCGGTCGTGCTGTCCAGCGCCGGGGTGCTGATCGGGATGCTGGTGATGGAGCAGACCTTCTCTGTCATCATGACCGGCACCGGGATCGTGGCGCTGGCGGGGATCGTGGTGAACAACAACATCGTGCTGATCGACACCTACCAAAGCTACGCGCAGATCATGCCGCGGATCGAGGCGATCATCCGCACGGTCGAAGCCCGTATTCGACCGGTGTTGATGACCACGATCACCACCATGGCCGGCCTGACACCGATGATGCTGGGCATCAGCCTCGATTTCGCGAATGGCGGCTACAGCGTGGACAGCCCGACCGCGCTGTGGTGGAAGCAGCTTGCCACGGCGGTCGTTTTCGGTCTGGGTGTCGCGACGGTGCTGACGCTGATGCTGACGCCC
>JAAAPG010000045.1 GCA_009908405.1 Alphaproteobacteria bacterium
TTCGACGGGTTTGAAGCTCCACGGGAAATCGCGCTCGACAGAGGCGTCGAAGCGCACGCGGATGGTTTCATCAAGTATCACGTCGCTTTCGGCACTTGCCGTGTTGGTCGTGCCGCCATAGCCCGTCACACGGCAGAACAGATCGTAAAGCGGGACCGACGCCCACCCCAAACCCGCCATGAAGGTTACAACGGCAAGGGTTTGGAACAGGGTTTTTTGCGTGCCGGACAGGTTCGAGAAGACAGCCATCACTCCTCCACCTGGATCAGAGTCGCGGGGTCAAGCGATGGTCGGTAGGTGTGATCGAACGCTTCGATAGAGCCGCCGCCGGAGACCTTGGCAATGGTCAACCCGAACACCAGCGCGATGAAGGCCAGCAGCACCAAGGCCAGCCCGATATTGCGGCCAGAGCGACGCTTGTGGAGCGGGTGTTCACGGGCGATGGACATCAGAGACTTCCCAACAGGTTGAAGCGGGTGGCAAACTCGGCATAAGCGGGTAGATAGCGCAGGGCGGCTTCCGCGATCAATGCACCGAACAGAACGAACAGATAGGACAATGAGAAGCGGAACACGCGCTTTTCAGTCGCGTAGCTGTCCGCCTCTGCCTGCACCTCATCGCGTTTCCAGATCGCCCATGCGCCGGTCAGGAACCCAAGGCTCAGCCAGACAGCCGCCGCCATGTAGACCGGGCCGCCGATGCTGGTCAGCCCCGTGGCTACGGCCACCGGCAATAGCGCGACCGTGTAGATCAGGATATGCCTGCGGGTGGCGCGGCGACCATGCGTGACGGTCAGCATGGGCACCTTGGCCTCGTGATAGTCGGACTTCATGAACAGCGCCAAGGCCCAGAAATGCGGCGGGGTCCACATGAAGATCAGCAGAAACATGAGGCAGGCTTCGACGCTGACGCTGCCGGTGACAGCGGCCCAGCCGATCATCGGGGGAAACGCCCCTGCCGCGCCGCCGATGACAATGTTCTGCGGCGTCGCGCGCTTCAGCCACATGGAATAGATCACGACGTAAAAGAAGATCGTGAAGGCCAGCAACGCGCCCGCGAGCGCATTCGTGGCCAGCCACAGCATGATGACCGAAATCGCGGACAGGGTGACGCCGATTGCCAGCGCCTCGCCCTCGGTGACTTTGCCGGACGGAATGGGGCGCTTGGCCGTGCGCTTCATCACGGCGTCAATGTCGGCATCCCACCACATGTTCAGCGCGCCCGAGGCGCCACCGCCCAGGGCGATGAAAATGATCGCCGCCAGTCCCTCGACCGGGTGAATGCCGCCTGGTGCGACCAGAAGCCCGCAAAGCGCGGTGAACACCACCAGCGTCATGACGCGCGGTTTCAGCAGCGCGACGTAATCGGCAAACTCCGCGTCCGCGGGGCCGGTTTGCGTGAAATCTGCGCGAATGTCGGTCATGTGGATACCCGGTTGGGATTGGCTGACGCTCGATTATTCGGCGGCCGCAAGCTGGATGCGATCGCGCATGTCGGCTTCCCACGACCCTTCGGCGAATTGGGCGCCCTGCCGTTCCAGCCATGCGATATAATCTTCCTCGCTCACGGCCTTCACCGTGATCGGCATATATGCGTGATTAATGCCGCACAGCTCCGAACACTGTCCGAAATACACGCCCTCTTCTTCGACATTGAACCACAGCTCGGCCAAGCGCCCCGGAACCCCGTCCTGTTTCACCCCGAAGGCGGGCATGGCCCAGGAGTGAATGACGTCCGCCGCCGTGACCTGCACAACAATGTCCTTGCCGACGGGCACGACCATCGCCGTATCGGTTGCCAACAGGTACAGGTCTTGCGTGTAGCCGTAATCCTCCAATTCCTCGCGTTGCAGCATGAAGCTGGAGAATTCGACGCCATGATCGACATATTCATAGCCCCAGTACCACTGGAAACCGGTGGTTTTGATGGTCACATCGGCTTCTGGCATGGTTTGTTCGAACCGCAGCGCCGGGAAGCTGAAAAACGCGATGACCAGCAGGATCAGCGCGGGAATGGCGGTCCAGGCCACTTCTAGCGGCGAGTTATGGGTGAACTTTGCCGGGGTCGGATTCGCCTTGCGGTTGTGGAACGCGATCACCCAGATCAGCAGCGCGGTCACGAAAATCGTGATTGGCACGATGATCCACAAAAGCAGGTTGTCCAGAAACACCACGCCGGAGGCGACCGACGATGCCGGGTCTTGCAGCGCGGTTCCGCCCGGAACCGGCGCGCCACGGACCGGCAGATCCGGAAGTTGGTCATCGGCAAGTGCCAAGGTTGCAAACAAGCTGGTTGCGACTGTGACAGCAGGGGCTGTCATGGCGGAAGTTAGGCGCATGGTCGGTTCCCGTTTTATGCGGCTTTGCACCGCGTTCTGTCCGGCATGGTCACACAAATCCCTGTATGCCATGGAATTCCGTTGAGCTTTGACATCGTAAAACCATATTACACATCTTAGAACAAGCAAAACCGATGCGACACATTGCCATTTGTTGATCTATGTCAAAGACATTGACAGCAGGTTACGCCGCAACGCGGCATCTTGATCGCTTTCAACCCCAGAGGCCCCGATGACACAGACAGATTTTCACCCGTTCGACAGTTTTCTGGATGAAGGGCAAGCACTTGCGGAACTGCGCGCCGCCACGGACGGGGCCGATGATGGCGAGTTGTTCCTGGAACGGCGCGTGTCCGAATCGGTCAGCTTCGATGACGGGCGCGTGAAATCGGCCAGCTACAACGCCGCCGAAGGGTTCGGCCTGCGCGCCGTGCGCGGCGAGGTGACAGGCTACGCGCATTCGACCCACATGACCATAGAGGCGCTGCGCCGCGCCGCGCAAACGGCACGTCTGGCGGTCGGCGCGGGCGGTGGCACGCTGGCGGATGCGCCGCAGCCGACGAATCAGCGGCTGTATCGCGACATCGACCCGGTTACAGAGGTCGCGTTCGCCGCCAAGATCGACCTGCTGCGCGAGATTGACGATTACCTGCGCGCCGCCGATCCGCGCGTGGTGCAAGTGTCGGTCGCCTTGGCCGCCACGCGGCAGGAAATTGAAATCCTGCGCCCCGAGGGCCAACGCCTGCGCGATGCGCGCCCCATGGCGCGGCTGAACATATCGGTCATCGTGGAACAGGACGGGCGGCGCGAAGCGGGCGGCATGGGCGGCGGTGGGCGGTCCGAGCTGTCGGCCCTGGTCGCACGCGACCATTGGCGGCCCGTCGCGGATGAGGCCCTGCGTATCGCGCTTGTGAACCTGCGCGCCGACCCGGCCCCCGCAGGCGTGATGGACGTGGTGCTTGGCCCCGGCTGGCCCGGCATCCTTCTGCACGAAGCCATCGGCCACGGGCTGGAGGGCGATTTCAACCGCAAGGGCAGTTCCGCAT
>JAAAPG010000123.1 GCA_009908405.1 Alphaproteobacteria bacterium
CGGCGCACCCGCGCTGCGGTCAATCTTCAACGTGTAATCCCGTGTTGCCGCCGTCGCCGAACTCGCCCCATCATCATAAAGCGGGCGCACGCCGGAATAGGTCCATACGACATCGTCTGGTGTCACGGGTTTCGCGAAATACTCGCTGGCGAAAGCGCACAGATAGTCACGCTCCTCATCAGTGCAGACGGGCGCGCAAGACGGGTCGTCATGCTCGGCATCGGTGGTGCCGATCAGGGTGAAATCCTGCTCATAGGGGATGGCAAAGATGATCCGCCCGTCCGTGCCCTGAAAGAAATAGCATTTGTCATGATCATACAGCTTGCGCGTGACGATATGGCTGCCGCGCACCAGCCGGACATTTTCGCGGCTGTTCAGACGCAGCTTGCCGTGGATCACGTCACCGACCCATGGCCCGGCTGCATTGATCAGCATTTTTGCGCGGACTGTTTTCGTGGCGTCTTCGGTTCTGACCGTGACCTGCCAGACACCGTTTTCAGCGCTGGCCGACACGACCTCTGTTCGGGTGTGGATCTGCGCGCCCCGCGCTTCGGCATCGCGGGCGTTGAGCACGACAAGGCGCGAATCCTCCACCCAGCAATCGGAATACTCGTACGCTTTCTGAAAGCGATCCTGAAGTGGCGCGCCTTCGGCTGTGCCAGATAATGTCCGTGTGGTCGTGCCCGGCAAGATCTTCCGTCCGCCGAGATTGTCATACAGAAACAACCCCATGCGGATCAGCCAGCCTGGCCGCCGCCCGCGCATCCAGGGCATGAAGAGAGACAGCAGTTTCGAGGTGGGCGTATCACTCTCGAACCGCATATCCTTGTGATATGGAAGCACAAATCGCATCGGCCACGAGATGTGCGGCATGGCGCGCAAGAGCGTTTCGCGCTCGATCAGCGCCTCACGAACCAGACGGAATTCGAAATACTCCAGATAGCGCAGACCACCATGAAAGAGCTTGGTAGAGGCCGATGATGTCGCGCCCGCAAGATCGCCTTTCTCGCACAATGTGACCGACAGACCACGGCCCGCCGCATCGCGGGCGATCCCGCACCCATTGATGCCGCCGCCGACGATCAAGAGGTCGACGACATCCTGCGTGTCACCTGCAATTTTCCCGGAATGCGACATACGCCCTCCCAAGCGTAAATTCGACGTTGACCACACGCTATGTCGAGACGGTCGAATGCCGCAAGAAATTTTTCGTATTTCACCCATATATGTTCGTTATTTATTATACGAAAAAATCAAAGCGCTTTGTTCACTATAAGTTCCATACTATTTGTTCGCGACCTGCCGATTTTCTCTTGAAACGAAAATGCCACCAAATCAGACTTGCACATGCAGAAACAGGGATCACGAATCAACCACCCCTCATCGGAGCGAAGCCATGTCCCAAGCCGAGCGACTGCAAGATATCCAGATCATCGCCCGCCGCGACGGGCGGGTCACGGTGGAAGGGCTGGCCGCGCATTTCGATGTCACCTTGCAGACCATCCGTCGCGACCTGTCCGAGCTTGCGGAGCAAGGCAAGTTGCAGCGCGTGCATGGTGGCGCGATCCTGCCCTCCACGGTGGCCAATATCGGCTACGCGGACAGACGTGACCTGAACGAAATCGGCAAGGCTGCCATTGCACGGGCGGTGGCGCGTGACATCCCCAATGGCTGCTCGCTGTTTCTTAACATCGGCACCACCACCGAAGCTGTCGCGCGCGCACTCTCCGGGCATCGTGACATCATGGTGCTGACCAATAATCTGAATGTGGCCAATATACTGGTCGATAACCCGCATTGCGAAATCATCGTGGTTGGCGGGTTGCTGCGCCGTGCGGATGGTGGGCTGGTGGGCAGTGTGACGACACAGGCCATTCAGCAGTTCAAGTTCGATCTGGCGGTAATCAGCTGTTCGGCGCTGGATGAGGATGGCGACATGCTGGATTTCGATATCCAGGAAGTCGGCGTCAGTCAGGCCATTCTGAAGCAGGCGCTCCGGGCTTTTTTGGTCGCGGACAATTCCAAATTCAAGCGGCGCGCGCCTGCACGGATCGGCTCTCTTGCACAGATGGACAGCTTCTATACCGACGCGCCGATTTCCGGCGCGCTTGCGAATGCCTGCCGGGGATGGGCAACATCCGTCACCGTGGCTGGTTCAGAAAATACACTCTGACAGGGGCATTTTTTGGATTCCCGAGCTTCATGTGCCCCGCGCGCGGCGACAAGCGACAACGGCGTTCTGAAAAATACGGCGAAAATCGAATTCTCGTTGTGGGCAATGCCGCGCGCTCACGCTTTGCAACAAACCGCGACGGGCGCCGAAAATCTCTCTCCCGATCTCGCTTCTTGTTACTGCGCAACCGGCACTCCCGTCACTCTCCATGATCGTATGGTTGCCAAGGGTAACTTAACAGCAGTTAAGCTCGGCAAATCGAGCGCTGACACCGACGAAAATCAACAGATGTTAAGCCGCAGCTCGCCGGCACCGTGCCGACGCAGGCAGCGGTCCAGCCCGGAGCGCGAGGCATGCGGGTTCAGGAACTCGCGCACCACGGACAGTAGATCGTCGAGCGATACCAGCAGGGTCTTGCGCAGCGTAACGGCGACGTTCTTCTCTACGATCGAACCCTGCGCGGGCGTCAACATCGTCTGCAACCGGTGCGGCGTGTGGCTGCGGTCGTCCACGCTGTCGCGGTTGCGGCACTCGTAGATCGTCTGTTCGGTCAACCCGAAACGTTCGGCCCGAACCGGGGCCGGGGCAGCAAGATCAATCAGGTAAAGTTTTTTCGGTTGCATCTTCTAGCAGTACTTACGCTTTTAGGATGGCATTTTCTCCCAAACCAGCAACACCTCGGGCAACCAGCCGAAGCCTATGAGCAGCCGCTCGGCCTCGGTCGCCATTTCGCCCTTCTCGAGGTGATCCAGAAGTTGAGCTGTCCCCTCGCCTTTCGCCTCGCGCACGGCTTCCAGAATGCGCGCTTTTGGCACACGGTTGAGATAGGTGTCGACTGTCCACTCCCAGCCAGCATCGACCATGTCGAGATCGACAGCCTGCACCATCCGCCGGGTCAGACCACTGGCCGAAATGCCCGCGCCATACGGGCTGACCTTTTCATGGAGCGCATTGACCTCTTCGGGGATTTCGTCCTGACCGGCATACTCGTCCTCAAGCGCACGATACTCGGCCAGTTCCTCGACAGACACACCGGCCTTGATGCGCCGCACATTGGACTGGCTCAGCATCAGCGTGTCGAAAGGGATGTCCCTGGATGCGGACAGGGTTATTTGCTGAGCAGATTTCGCCATCAGATCATCTCCACAACGGGCGTCGGAAGCCACTCTCCCGATCTCACTTCGCGTCACCCTCA
>JAAAPG010000245.1 GCA_009908405.1 Alphaproteobacteria bacterium
CATCTGGGCGCTGGGCGGCAGCTTCGATTGGGCGCAAATCTGGGGCGAGGCCAAGCGCCACCGCGTGGAACTGCCGACCTACGCCTTCCAACGCGCGCGCTATTTCATCGAACCGGGCCAAACCACGGTAGACGCGGCCCCCGCGCTGGACCGGATTGACGATATTTCCCAATGGGGCACCAGGATCGCGTGGAAGCCTGCCTATGCCGATTGCGAGATCGACGTGAGCACCGATCTGGGCACCGACCCCCAGACATGGCTTGTCTTTGCCGACGAGGACGGCACCGCCGCCCCGGTCATGGACCGTTTGCGCCGCGCCGGTCACAAGGTGGTCGAAGTGCGCGCGGGCGATACCTACGCGCGCAAATCCGACACGTCCTTCACCCTTGCCCCCGAACACGGGCGCGAGGCCTATGCCCGCCTGCTGGCCGACCTGATCGCCAGCGGCACCGGCACCGCGCCCACGCGGATCGCGCATTTCTGGCTGGTGACGAGGAAAGAGTGCTTCCGCCCCGGTTCCAGCTTCCTGCACCGCAATATCGAACAGGGCTTTTACGCGCTGATGTTCCTCGCGCAGGCCATGCAAAGCGAAACCCTGCCGCAGCCGGTGCATATGGTGGTCTTCAGCAACGGCGCGCAGGCCTTGGAGGGCGAGGCGCTGCGCTACCCTGAAAAGGCGATGATCGCCGGTCCCGCCCGCGTCGCCCCGCGCGAAATTGCGGGCCTGACTTGCGCGACGCTGGATATCGACGCCACCGCCACGCCCGACATGCTGCTGGAAGAGCTGTGCGCCACCCCGGCCAGCACGACGGCGCTGTTGCGCGCGGGCAAACGCTACGGGCAGGTTCTGCGCTCTGCACCCCTGCCCGACACGCTGCCCGACATCCCCGAAGGCGCGCATTGGGTCATTACCGGCGGGTTCGGCGGCATCGGGCTGTCACTGGCCGAAGACCTTATCAAGCGGTTCAAGGCCCGGATCACCCTGATTGCCATCGCCCGCACCCCCCTGCCCGACCGCGCCGACTGGGCCGATTGGCAGGCCAGCCACGGCCCGGCAGACACCACTACCCGCCGCATTCTGGCGGTCGAACGGCTGGAGGCCTTGGGCGGACAGGTCCATGTCGCGGGCGCCGATGTTTGCAACATTGACCAGATGCGCGACGCGCTGAATGCCGCGACCGCCGCGCATGGGGCGCCTTACGGGCTGATCCACGCCGCAGGCCACATGGCCGATGCGCCGATCCTGGCCAAATCCACCGGCGATGTGGAAGAGGTGTTCGCCCCCAAGCTGCACGGGTTGCGCGTGCTCGACAGCCTGTTGCCCGATGGCAGCTTGGCCGTGATGGCGCTGTTTTCGTCCAGCTCCACCCTGACCGCGCCCGTCGGGCAGGTCGATTACGTTGCCGCCAATGAATACCTGAACGCTTTTGCCCGGTCGCGGATCGGCGGCAAGACCCGCGTCATCGCGCTGGATTGGGGTATCTGGTCCGAAGCGGGCATGGCCGCCGATGCCATGGCAACCCGGCTGGGCGGGCCAGACGCCCAGCGCGCCCGCCAGCCCCTGCGCCCAACCGCTGTATGACGAGATGGGCTTCGACCCGGCGGGCAACCGCCGACTGACGCTGGGCCTGCGCTCGGATCACTGGATCGTGGACCAGCACCGCACGCGCGATGGCGCGGCCATTCTGCCCGGCACGGGTTATCTGGACATGGCCGCGCAAGCCTTTCGCGCCCAAGGTGAAACAGCACCGTTCGAAATGCGCGATTTCTACTTCTTCCGCGCGCTGACCGTGCCCGATGGCGGCGCGCGCAAGCTGCGCGCCACGTTGGCCCGCACGCCTGAAGGGTATGATTTCAGCCTGCGCTCGGATGTCATGCAGGGCGGGCAAGAAGGGTTCGTGCTGAACGCGCAAGCGCAAATCGCGCTTCTGGACAGTGCCGCGCGCCCCGCCGCGATTGACCCCACCACCATTGCCGCCCGCTGCCCCGATGTGACAAGCGGCGACGGCCTTGTCAGCCCGCAAGAGGCGCATCTGGCCTTTGGCCCGCGCTGGCGGGTGCTGACACACATGGCCTATGGCACGGGCGAAGGGCTGGCGCATCTGGCCCTGCCCGATGCCTTCACCGCCGATCTGACCGCAGGCCATATCCTGCACCCCGCGCTTCTGGACCTTGCGACCGGCTGGGCCATGGGGCTGATCCCCGGCTATTCCGGCGCAAGCCTGTGGGTGCCGGTGTCTTATGGCGCGGTGCGTGTCTGGGCCGATCTGCCGCAACATATCGTCAGCCATGCGCGGCTGCGCGGCGACAGCGATCCGGGTTTCGCCAGTTTCGACATCACGCTGGCCACGCCCGACGGTGCGGTGGTGGCCGAAATATCCCGTTTCACCATCAAGCGGCTGGACCAGGGCAGCTTTGCCGATGCGCCGCCCATTCGCGCCGCGGAAGTGCAACGCGACGCACAAAGCGCGGCCACGCTGTCGCCCGCCGAGGAACGGCTGCGCGACATGCTGGCGCTGGGGATTACCCCGGCAGAAGGCGCGGAAGCGTTCTTGCGGGCCATGGCGCTGGGCGTCTCGCCGATCGTCGTGTCGTCTATCGACCCCAAGGCGCTGATCGCGCAGGTCGCGGCAGAGGCGGAAGCCCCCGCATCGGATGGCGGGTTCGAACGCCCCGACCTTGGCACCGATTACATCGCGCCGCGCAATGACGTGGAATGACCAGATCGGGGTCGAGGACAGTTTCTTCGACCTTGGCGGGCATTCGCTGATCGCGGTGCGGCTGTTTGCGCAGGTCAAGAAAGCCTACGGGGTGGATTTCCCCATCTCGGTGCTGTTCGAAGCGCCCACCATCGCCGCCTGCGCCGCCATGATCGCCGAGCAGACCGGCGCCAGCCTGACAGAGACGGGCGGCGACAACGTGGTGCAACTGCCCAAGCGCCGCCGCTTCAAGCACCTGGTGCCCATGCATGACGGTGAAGGCGGGGCGAAGCCGCCCTTCTTCCTTGTGGCGGGCATGTTCGGCAACGTGCTGAACCTGCGCCACCTGGCGACGCTGGCGGGCCGCGACCGGCCCTTCTACGGGCTGCAGGCGCGCGGGCTGTTCGGCGGAGAGGCCCCGCATGCCCGGATAGAGGACGCCGCCGCCGATTACATCGCCGAAATCCGGCAGGTGCAACCGCATGGCCCTTACAGCCTTGGCGGGTTTTCGGGCGGCGGAATCACGGCCTACGAAATGGCCCGCCAGTTGGAAGCCGCCGGAGAGGTGGTCGAGATCGTGGTCATGCTCGACACGCCGCTGCCCGTGCGCCCTGGCCTGACCGCTCCCGACAAGGCGCTCATCAAGCTGACCGAACTGAAAC
>JAAAPG010000261.1 GCA_009908405.1 Alphaproteobacteria bacterium
ATTTCCCGAATGCCTGCATGGTCATGCCTCCCTGTTGCGGCAGAGGATAGGCGAAGCGGGCAGGGGTGCAAGGGGTGGTTTGGGCGACGATACCCCGCGATCGCCCGAGGTGGGTGCAGGATACCCGCGCCCGCCTTGGGGGCGGGCGGTCGCGGGGTGTCGCGCTGGAGCGCGACGGGTGCTCAGTTATTCCTATTCGCGCTGTCCACAATCTGTTGCGCTCGGATCATAACGTATTGCGTCCACGCGAAACCCGAATGGCCCCAAGTTGGTGCAGTGGCGAGGATTGCATCTTTGTGCAAGAGCAAGAACTGCGCCGCGCTGACTGTTGCGCTTCCGAAAACATGACCAAGCGCCGCATCGGTCGCCTGATCGGCGATAAAAAACATGATGAGAATTGTGTTCTTCGAAAACCCGCGCCGGATTTCCGCCACCCGTCCGGTCGGGCCTGCCAAAGCCGTGCGTCTTGCAAATTCCTGCGTGCGTGCGGTCGCCAGCTCGTGGTTTTCCAAGCCGCGCGCGATGTGGCTTTCGGCGTCAGCCACCGACTCTGGAATGCGGCTGCGTTGGTATTCGCGTCCGCGTTCTTCCAACAAGTCAATATCCGGGTGGCCCATCGTGATCGGTGGGGCAATCCGCAACACGCCCGCAAGCGCGGTCAGGCAGTCAACGTCTAGCTTGTCAGCGTCCGACAGGCTGGCTTGACCGTCTTTCACATCTGTCAGGGCGTCGATTTCCAGATGCATCATCAGGAAATCAGCCTCTTCGAACGGGCTGGCGATCATGTCGCGCAGCGCGCGTGCGGGACTGTCGAGTTCGGGGTAACGGTTGCTGTATCGCAACAGCCCGTCCAGTGCTTTGGGCAAACGTTCATAAAGGCGTTTGCGGATCGGGTCTGCCAATTCGACATCAGTCGGCAGGACAGGGTCCAGATCAATCCGATGATCCGGTGTCAGAAGCAGCCTTGGCATCCTGTCCGGGGGCGGTGCATCTGGAACACCCCCAATCGGCTTGGGCGGGGAGCCATCCGGGGTGGCGGCGGGGGTGTAGGGTTCCGGCCAAGGCGGCAGGCTGCGCAGATAGGCGAGGGTTTGGCGGGTGCGGTCGGTATGATTCTTGATGTTTGCAAAACGAGCAATGTGGGGATCGAGGAGCGTTGCAGATGTGTCCAGAAATGACACACCAAAGGAATATTCGCTTTCTAGATTCGGAAGCTGGGCTATTGGGCGCAAATCTACGACTTTTGAGCCATCAAGTCGCAATTCTAATAACTTTTCTAGAAACGAAAGTGGTGTGATCTCAACTATGTTAGTTTCTTCAAGATACAGGCTTAGCAGCTTTTCCATCCCAGAAATTGCATCAATGTTTATTACTTGCGTTTTGCTCAGATCTAACTCCCTGAGGTTCGATAGGGCAGAAAGAGGAGAGATATCAGTTATCTGGGTGGAAGACAGATCAAGGACTTCAAGTTTAAACAATGTCGATAAAGGGGCTAGGTCTATTATTCCAGTATTGGATATTTTTACCGATTTAAGTCCTTTTAGGTGAGCCAAAACCCTACAATCAGAGACGCGCGATGGACCAATTGAAAGAGATTTGAGCTGACTCAATTGTTTGAGTTCTTCTGGCAAATTTCTTAGATGGCGAAGGTTATTGCCGATCATCCCCAGGCTAAGGTATTCGCCACCCTTCGCCTTCACCCGCGCAATCTCGGCCCGTGCCGCCTCATACGCCTGTTCCGCCGCATCCATCCGTCAAATCCCCTGATCCAATCGCGCCAGCATCCCCCAAACGGGGACCACCCACAACCCCGCCGTGCGCTGGCCGAACCCGGTCTTCACCCCGCCCGCCTATCCTGCCTCTCGCGCCCATGACGCGCCAAGGGGGACCAAACGGACAGGCAACCGAATGAGCACAGCCCACACGCCCCCGGAAGGGCCGACGCCGGAAAACATGGTGTCTTATTCCGAGCAGTTGCTGGCCCTGAGCATCGCGCGGCTGACGCGCTTGCTGGACGGCTATGACGAAATCACGCCGCAGACCGGAAAGGAGCTTGCAGACGAGTTCCGCAGCCTGCGCAAAGCCTTGGAGATTGCTTACCATGAACGTGCCAATATTCAAAAGCTCAAGGGGCTTGGAGCGGTCGGAGGGGCCGCCCTCGACCTTGACGCCGCCCGAGACGAGATCGCCCGCCGACTGGATCGCCTGCGCGCCGCAAGCGGAGCGGGCGGCGTTTCTGGACAGCCTGAGTGAGAATGCGCTGGCCAGCCTGCCATGGCTGTTTTCGTTCTGGGCCGCCCCGCACCAAATGCCGCCCGAGGGCGACTGGCGCACATGGGTCTGCCTTGGCGGGCGCGGCGCGGGCAAGACGCGGGCCGGGGCCGAATGGGTGCGCGGACAGGTCGAAGGGGCGGGACCGCTGGATGCTGGCCCCGCGCGGCGCGTGGCGCTTGTGGCCGAAACCTACGACCAGGCGCGCGAGGTGATGGTGTTCGGCGATAGCGGCATCCTCGCCTGCTCGCCCCCCGACCGCCTGCCGCAGTGGGAAGCCACGCGGCGGCGGCTGGTCTGGCCCAACGGGGCGGTCGCACAGGTGTTCAGCGCATCGGACCCGGAGGCGTTGCGCGGGCCGCAATTCGATGCCGCGTGGTGCGACGAGCTGGCGAAATGGCCGCGCGCCGCGGACACGTGGGACATGCTGCAATTCGCGCTTCGCTTAGGCGCGCATCCGCGCCAGTTGGTCACGACCACGCCGCGCAACCAGGACACGTTGAAGGCGATCCTCGCCGCGCCATCCACGGTGATGACCCATGCCGCGACCGAAGCCAACCGGGCGTGGCTGGCGCCGTCCTTCCTGGAGGAAATCCGCGCGCGCTATGCGGGCACGCACCTGGAGCGGCAGGAACTGGACGGCGCGCTGCTGGCCGATGCCGAGGGCACGCTCTGGCCGTTGGAGCTGCTGGCAAGCGCGCGGGTGCGCGACGTGCCGGGCTTGTCCCGCGTGGTGGTCGCGGTGGACCCGGCGGTGTCGTCTGGGGCGAAATCGGACCTGTGCGGGATCGTGGTCGCGGGGGTGCTGGCCGAAGGGCCGCCCGCCGACTGGCGCGCCTACGTGCTGGAGGATGCAAGTTTGCGCGCGTCGTCGCCCACAGCCTGGGCCAAGGCCGCCATCGACGCCGCACGCCGCCACGGGGCCGACCGCATCGTGGCAGAGGTGAACCAGGGCGGCAACCTCGTGGGCGAGGTCTTGCGGCAGGTCGACCCTCTGGTGCCCTACAGCGCTGTCCATGCCGCGCGCGGCAAGGCGGTGCGGGCGGAACCCGTGGCAGCTTTGTATGAG
>JAAAPG010000288.1 GCA_009908405.1 Alphaproteobacteria bacterium
AAGGGCTGATCCTTGCCCCTTCATCCTAGAGCAAAAATACCTGGTCGTCGGGGGGTAAAACCCCCGGTCTGCCGGCAAAGACATGACCTGACAACAACCGAAGCAAGATCCAATGTCCCACCAGACCGAAAAAGACCTGATCCGCGCCCATCATGCGGCGCTTCACAATGCCACGTCCGACACCGTCACATCCGTCCTTGCCGCGCACACCGCCCCCGACTGGCATTGGCGCGGAATGCATCCGTGGCATGAACAGCGGGGCGCCGAGGCTGTCGCCGCCGCGTTCTGGCGCCCCTTCCTGCGCGCCATGACCCGAGTGCAGCGCCGCGAGGACGTGTTCTTCGCCGGGGCCAACCAGATCGATGATTTCGCCTCGGTCTGGGTGGTCAGCATGGGGCATCTGATGGGGCTGTTCGATGCGCCGTTCCTGGGCATCCGGCCCACGGGGCGCATAACCATGCTGCGCTATGCAGAGTTCCACCGCGTTGCACAGGGCCGGATCGTCGAGACGGCGTTTTTCTGCGACCTGCTGCACCTGATGCAGCAGGCGGGCCAATACCCGCTGCCGCCGCAGACCGGCGCGCATCTGGTCCAGCCGGGGCCTGCGACGCATGACGGGTTACTCCATGGGCCAACCGACCCGGAGGAGGGCGCACAGACCCTTGACCTGATCTGCCGCATGATCGGCGCGATCAATGACCACAGGCAGTTTTCCGGCCCCGAGGACGAACTGGCGCTGCATTGGCATGACGACATGTGCTGGTGGGGGCCCGAAGGGATCGGCGCGACCCAGGGCATTCCGCGCTACATCGCCCAGCACCAGAAACCGTTTCGCACGCAGATCGCCGACCGGGCGTTCAACGGTCATGTCGCGCGGCTGGCCGAAGGCAGCTATGGCGGGTTTTTCGGTTGGCCGAACCTGTCGGTGACCCCGCTGGACGGTTTCATGGGGCTGCCTGCGGGACCGCGCGGCGATATGCGCATTGTTGATATCTACCGTCGTGACGGCGACAAGCTGGCCGAGAACTGGATCTTTATCGACATGCTGCATTTCCTGAACATGCGGGGGTTGGACGTACTGGCCGGTTTTTCTGTAGACGCTTCTGTCGACCAATGATCCGGATTGGCAGTACAAGCAGCGCTCGCACCCGCGTGAAGCGGGCAACGCGGCGGATTTGATCGCGGGCGGGCCGTGGACACGCCCGCTTTGCGGTGCCATACCCTTGGAAACGAAAACGGGCACCCGCCATATGACCGCCGACGACACACTCGACACGATCGGACTGCTGTGCCCCTTGCCGGTGCTCAAGGCGCGCAAAGCCTTGCAGGCCATGCCCTCTGGCGCGGTACTGCGCGTGCTGGCCAGCGATCCCGCGGCCTTGGTGGATATCCCGCATTTTTGCCAGGAAAGCGGGCATGAATTGCTGGAGAAGCACGACCTGCCCGACGGCCATCAGGCCTATCATATCCGCAAGGGATAAGCGCCCGGCACGATTTCGCGGCGCGCCCGGCGTAAGACCGCATGGCGATCGGGGCAGGGGCAAAGTGCAGGTTCCCGCATCAAGGCGCATCCCGGCGGGTCATGGCGTTCATGCGTGGCGCGTCAGGGCATGGCCCGGTTGCAAGGCCTCAGCGTGCCGCCAATCTGCGTTCCGCGCGGGCGATATCGTCCGGGGTGTTGATGTTGAAAAACGGATCGCCCTCCGCGCCGCTGAAAACCGCTGTCCCGGCGTTGTGATGATCGGCCCATGTCATCATCTTGCGCTGCCCGTCCAGTAGCGCGCCGCGCAAATCGTGCCGCAAGGACACCGGCCACAGGCCGAAGGTCGGATGGCGACGCAGGGTGCCGGTCGCGTCCGGGCTGGCCGCAAGGCACAGGCCCGTCGGACCAACGCCTCGGGCCAAGCGTTCGACAAGCTCTTTCGGAAAGAAAGGTGTATCGGCCGCGGCCGTGATGATGCTGTTTGCACCGCGTTGCGCGGCCCAGTCCAGCCCGGCCAGCACGCCCGCCAAGGGGCCAAGATGCCCGTCAAGACTGTCTGGCAGAACCGGCAGTCCGAATTCGGCAAAGCGCGCGGGGTCGCCATTGGCGTTCAGGGCCAGCCCCGCGCATTGCGGCGCCAGCCGCGCGATCACGTGGTCCAGAATGCGGCAAGGCCCAAGAGCGTGCAAACCCTTGTCGCCGCCCCCCATCCGCGTCGCGCGCCCCCCGGCCAGGATAACCCCCATGGGCCCGGTCATCCGAAGCTCGCCTCACCGCGCGCGCGGGCCGAAGATCAGCCACAGGATGAAGCCCAGAAGCGGCAGGAAGAACACGATCAGGCACCAGATCACCTTGCGCCCGGTCGAGGCGCCGGAATTGATGGTCGAGATGATCGCCCAGAGCGCGAGGGCAAGGAGGATAAGGCCGCCGAAACCGCTGAGTTCTAGCATTGGGGGGTGTCCTTGGATATTGTTTGTATTTCGTAACAGATATGGGGATGCTTGCAATCCGCACAAGTATGGACCGGCGTAGCGGCGCGGCGCGGTTTGCCCGAAATCGACCAAACTGTTGACACGGGTCCGTGCGATCACAGCTTGCGGTTCTGAACGATCGACCGATGGACATTCACATGCCCCCGAACCCGGCAGAGGCAGCCCAAGCTTGGGCGCAATCCCTTGAAACACTGCGCGATGCCGCTTGGGGCAGGCTGGTGCGCGGGGTGCGTGACAAACGGGCGCCCGCCCGTCATGTCACGCTTTCCACCTATGGCCGCAACGGCTGGCCGCAAGCGCGCATCGTGGTGCTGCGCGGGGCCGACAAGGCTGCCGCGACGTTGGAAGTGCACACCGACCTGCGGTCCGCCAAGATTGCCGAGTTGCAGGCAGACCCCCGCGCGATGTTGCATGTCTGGGATGACCGGGCGCGGCTGCAAATCCGGGCAGAGGCCAGGGCCGAAATCCTGACAGGGCCGCAGGTGTCGGATCGCTGGGCACGCATTCCCGAAGGATCGCGCATCGCGTATGGCAGCAGGCCTGCGCCCGGTCAGCCGATCCTGACCGCGCTGGACTATGCCAAACAGCCCAGTGTTCAGGATTTTGCCGTGCTGATCCTGCATGTTCAGGCGTTCGACCTGGTGCATCTGGGCAGCGACCATCGCCGCGCCCGGTTCGAGCGTGCGGGTGGCTGGACAGGTGCGTGGCTCTCGCCCTAACCCCTCTGCAACTTCACCGGCTCCGTCCGCGCCAGCCGCAGCACATGCGCCATGAAGGGTTTCGCCGCGTCCTCGTCCCGCACCGCTGCATATAACCGCCGGGTCAGCCCGCCCTCGGTCAGCCGCTTGGTGACG
>JAAAPG010000286.1 GCA_009908405.1 Alphaproteobacteria bacterium
GGACCTGATGATCGTGGCGGGCACGCTGACCAACAAGATGGCCCCCGCGCTGCGCAAGGTCTATGACCAGATGCCGGAGCCGCGTTACGTGATTTCCATGGGAAGCTGCGCCAATGGCGGCGGGTATTACCATTACAGCTATTCCGTGGTGCGGGGTTGTGACCGCGTGGTGCCGGTGGATATCTACGTCCCCGGTTGCCCGCCCACCGCCGAGGCGCTGCTCTATGGTATTCTGCAATTGCAACGCAAGATTCGCCGCACCGGCACGCTGGTGCGCTGAGGGGGCCGTATGAGCACAGATTTGGACGACATCACCGCCCAGCTTGACGCGCGCATGTCCGATGCCGTGGTCGAGCACGCGGTCGCGTTCGGCGAACTGACCGTGACCACCACGTTGGCGCATCTGCCGGCCCTGGTGCGCTGGTTGCAAACCGATGAGAGCATGAAATTCTCGACACTGGTCGATATCACCGCGGTCGATTATCCGGGCCGCGCCGACCGGTTCGAAGTGGTGTATCACTTCTTGTCGATGTATCGGAACCACCGCATCCGGGTGAAGCTGATGGCGGGCGAGGATGACATCGTGCCCTCGATCACCGGCATTCACCCCTCGGCCAACTGGTTCGAACGCGAAGTGTTCGACATGTTCGGCATCCTGTTTTCCGGCCACCCCGATCTGCGCCGCCTGCTGACGGATTACGGGTTCCGCGGCCACCCGCTGCGCAAGGACTTTCCGACCACGGGCTATACCGAAGTGCGCTATGACGAGACCTTGAAGCGCGTGGTTTATGAGCCGGTCTCGCTGGTGCAGGAATACCGGCAATTCGATTTCATGTCGCCATGGGAAGGGGCCGATTACGTCCTGCCGGGTGACGAGAAGAAGGAGGCGGCGACATGATGGATGGCTCCTACACGCCGGACACGCTGACGCAAGAACAGCAAATCCGCAATTTCAACATCAATTTCGGCCCGCAACACCCTGCGGCGCATGGCGTTTTACGCCTGGTGCTGGAACTGGACGGCGAGATTGTCGAGCGGTGCGACCCGCATATCGGCTTGCTGCACCGTGGCACCGAAAAGCTCATGGAGTCGCGCACTTACCTGCAGAACCTGCCGTATTTCGACCGACTGGATTACGTCGCCCCGATGAACCAGGAACACGCGTGGTGCCTGGCCATCGAACGGCTGACAGGGGTAGAGGTGCCGCGCCGTGCGCAGTTGATCCGGGTGCTGTATTCCGAGATCGGGCGCATCCTGTCGCATCTGCTGAACGTGACCACGCAGGCGATGGATGTCGGCGCGCTGACCCCGCCGCTCTGGGGGTTCGAGGAACGCGAAAAGCTGATGATCTTCTACGAGCGGGCTTGCGGCGCGCGCCTGCACGCGGCCTATTTCCGGCCCGGCGGCGTGCATCAAGACCTGCCGCCCAAGCTCATCGACGATATCGAGGCATGGGCGCATGACTTCCCCAAGGTGCTGGACGACATTGACGGGCTGCTGACCGAGAATCGTATCTTCAAGCAGCGCAACGCCGATATCGGCATCATCAGTGAACAGGAAATCCTCGATTGGGGCTATTCCGGCGTCATGGTGCGCGGGTCGGGGCTGGCATGGGATTTGCGCCGCGCGCAACCCTATGAATGCTATGATGAATTCGACTTCAAGATCCCCGTTGGCAAGAATGGCGATTGCTACGACCGCTACCTGTGCCGGATGCAGGAGATGCGCGAGTCGGTGTCGATCATGCTGCAAGCCATCGAGAAATTGCGCGCAGCCGAAGGGCAGGGCGATGTGTTGGCGCGCGGCAAGATCACGCCGCCCGACCGGGGTGACATGAAGACCTCGATGGAAGCGCTGATCCACCATTTCAAGTTGTACACCGAAGGGTTCCATGTGCCCGCGGGCGAGGTTTATGCCGCTGTCGAAGCGCCGAAGGGCGAATTCGGCGTGTACCTGGTAGCCGATGGCAGCAACAAGCCCTACCGCGCCAAGCTGCGCGCGCCGGGTTACTTGCACCTGCAAAGCATGGACCACGTGGCCAAGGGCCACCAACTGGCCGACGTGGCCGCCATCATCGGCACAATGGATGTCGTGTTCGGAGAGATTGACCGCTGATGCTACGCCGCCTGCACCCAGACCAGCCCGACAGCTTCGCCTTCACCCCCGCCAACCAGGCATGGGCAGAAGCGCAGATCGCCAAATACCCGGCAGGCCGTCAGGCCAGCGCCATCATCCCGCTTTTGTGGCGGGCGCAGGAACAGCACGGCTGGCTGACCCGCGCCGCGATCGAACATGTGGCGGGCATGCTGGACATGGCCTATATCCGGGCGCTGGAAGTGGCGACCTTCTACTTCATGTTCCAGTTGCAACCCGTTGGGTCTGTTGCGCATTTCCAGATTTGCGGCACCACGCCCTGTATGCTCTGCGGGTCGGAAGAACTGGTGAAAGTTTGCCGCGAAAAGATCGCCAAGCAGCCGCATAAACTGTCCGCCGATGGCAAGTTCTCGTGGGAAGAGGTGGAATGCCTTGGCGCGTGTTCGAACGCCCCCATGGCGCAAATCGGCAAGGATTATTACGAGGATCTGGACGCCGACAGTTTCGCCAAGTTGATCGACGACATGGCGGCGGGCAAGGTGCCGACGCCCGGTTCGCAAAAGGGGCGTTTCGCGTCCGAGCCTTTGGGCGGCGCGACGACGCTGAAGGATTACACCGGGCAGGCGCAGAATGGCGCGGTGGCGCTGGCCAGCGGGAGTGGCGACACGCTGAAACGCATTGACGGAACCGAAGTGCCGCTTGTCGCGCCTTGGACGAAGCATGCGCGTTGCGATGGGCAGCCGATGGGCGGCGAGGTGGCTGAAATGACCAAGCCCGCCAACTCCGAAGCCGCGCCAAAGGCCAAGTGCGATAGCGCCAGCTTGCGCGCCAAGGAAGAGGTCGCCAACCCCGCACCGAAGGCGGCGGTGGTGGAACCGGCGCCAGAAGTGGCCGAAGAAAAGCCCGAAATGCTGACAGAGGCACGCGGTACGCCCGATGATCTCAAAAAGATCAAGGGTGTCGGCCCCAAGCTGGAAGGCACGCTGAACGCGCTTGGCGTCTGGCATTTCTGGCAAATCGCAAGCTGGACGGAATCCGAGATCGCATGGGTCGACACGCGGCTGAAGTTCAAGGGCCGGATCGAGCGCGATGGCTGGATTGAGCAAGCCAAGATCCTTGCCGATGGCGGCGAGACCGAATTTTCAAAACGCTCCTGACCGGGGCCAAGGATGGTGGGCATGACCAAACCCAGCGAACAGGACATGGCGCTCGCCCGGCAGGCGCGG
>JAAAPG010000287.1 GCA_009908405.1 Alphaproteobacteria bacterium
CCGCGCGCCCACGGCTTCGCAGCGGGCGTCTTCCATCGCCTGGTACAACTCGCGCGCCATGTCGCCCTGCGGCATGTAGCGCGCGTGGGTGCCGGTGTCGTGGTAGCGGTGCCGCAGAGCAAGGCTGTCGGCGGTGCCGCGCGCCAGCAGCACCTCGTCCCGCGTCATCCGGCGGGTGATTTGCGGCAGGCGCATGGCCTCGGCCGAGATACCCGGCGGGTCCACCGAATAGGTCACCGTCATCTCGCGCGCGTCCGCCATGGTGCGCGCGGTGTCGGACAGCGCCTTTTTGAACGGGTCTGCCGGGTTGTCGGAAGGCTTGGACATGCGTCACCGAAGCTTGTGCGTTGCGTTGCCCCACAGATAGACCAGCACCCCCCGAAAGGAAAGCGGCACGCGGCCCCGACGCACAGCATCTGTGCGCAAACCGGCCTACCGCTGCGCCTGCGTTGTGGCGATATGTGGGATGCACACACACCGGAGAGAGAACATGACACAGACCCCCCGCATCGGCGTAATCCTTGGCAGCACCCGCGACAGTCGTTTCGGGCTGGCCCCGGCAGACTGGATACTGGCCCGCGCCAAGGCGCGCGGCGATTGGGATGTCGACCTGATCGACCTGAAAGACCATCCACTGCCCTTGTTCAATGAAATGGCGTCCAACCTGTGGATGCCCAGCGAAGACCCTGCCGCCATCCGCTGGCAACAGACACTCGCGCAATATGACGGGTTCATTTTCGTGACCCCGGAATACAACCATTCCATCACGGCGGTGCTGAAAAACGCGCTGGACCAGGCTTACCTGGAATGGAACCACAAGGCGTTCGGGATTGTCGGTTACGGCGGCGTGGGCGCGGCGCGCGCGGCGGAACACCTGCGCGCCATCGGGATCGAATTGCAAATGGCCTCGACCCGGTCGGCGGTGCATATCGGGGGCGGTGATTTCTTCAGCGTGCACCCGCTGGGCGGCGACCCGAAGCCGATAGAGTCGCTGGAGGCCAGCATCGGCGGTTCTGCCGATGCGATGCTGTCGGAACTGGATTGGTGGACGCGGGCAACCATGGCCGCACGGCTGGCATAAGACTGTCCGGCCCGTGCGCGATCCGGGCGCGGGCCTGTCAGCTTTTCGGAAACCGGGGTCGGGGAGTGACGCAATTGCCTTGGGTGTCGTCCCAACAGCCCGGCATGATGCCGGTCATACGGCCGGCGTCGTTGCCGGACCCGTAGGTGCCCTTGACGATTTCAGCGGCCCCCGCGGCCTTGGCATCAATGAAGGCCGCGTTTTGTTCGCGTTCGGCACCCGATTTCAGGGCAGGGGGACGGTGTGTTCGTCCCCGCCGAATCCCTCGACGCTGTCATGCGCCCGAACGCGGATTTCCGTCAGGTCTGGCGGCAAGCGCAGCGCGGGCAGGGCGCGTGTGAAGGGTTGCTCGGTCACATGCGGGTGGTGCAGAACGCGCGTACCCAGAACGGTGCCATCGGGAGCCAGAACCTCCCACCGGTCGGCATATTTGTCCCATCCGGTTTCATCCGAGGCGATGGTGACGGCAATCCGGTATGTCCCGTCGGTGTTGCGGGACACATCGACCCCAACGACATCGGCAGGTGCCGCCGCCAGCGGGGCCGCGGTGGCAATCAAGAGCGGGATGAACAGTAAAGAACGCATACCTGCACGCTACACCGAATTTGCCAAGCCTGCAGTCATCTTCGCGTGAGCAACGCGCCCTCGGTCCGAATGTCAGGACCGGCGGCGCTTTAGCCCAGCGACATGCTGGCCGCGGATTCGGGCAATTCCTCGTCGAAACAGCGCTGGTAGAACTCGGCCACCGTCTGGCGCTCCAGCTCGTCGCATTTGTTCATGAAGGACAGGCGGAACGCGTAGCCGACGGACCGGAAAATGCGCGTGTTCTCGGCCCAGTTGATGACCGTGCGGGGCGACATGACCGTCGACAGGTCGCCATTCATGAAGGCCGTGCGCGTCATGTCCGCGACCGTCACCATCTGGCTGATCTCCTTTCGGCCCGCCGCCGTGTTATAGGCCGGGTTCTTCGACAGGACGATGGCGACCTCGGCATCATGGCTCAGGTAGTTCAGCGTCGCGACCAGCGACCAACGGTCCATCTGCGCCTGGTTGATCTGTTGCGTGCCGTGATACAGGCCCGTCGTGTCGCCCAGGCCGACCGTGTTTGCTGTCGCGAACAGCCGGAAGGACGGGTGCGGGGTGATGATCTCGTTCTGGTCCAGCAGCGTCAGCTTGCCGTCATGCTCCAGCACGCGCTGGATGACGAACATCACGTCGGGGCGCCCGGCGTCGTATTCGTCGAACACGATCGCGACCGGGTTGCGCAGCGCCCAGGGCAGGATTCCGTCCTGGAATTCCGTGACCTGAACACCGTCGCGCAGCTTGATCGCGTCCTTGCCGATCAGGTCGATCCGGCTGATATGGCTGTCCAGGTTCACCCGCACCGAAGGCCAGTTCAACCGCGCCGCCACCTGCTCGATATGAGTGGATTTGCCGGTGCCGTGATAGCCTTGCACCATGACCCGGCGGTTATAGGCAAAGCCCGCCAGGATCGCCAAGGTCGTGTCGGGGTCGAATTTGTAGGTCGGGTCCAGCGCAGGCACGCGGTCCCCGGCCTCGGCAAAGCCCTTGACGGTCATGTCGCTGTCTATCCCGAACACGTCGCGGACAGAGATATCTTCGGTGGGCCTGCTGAGGTCTGTCATGCCGTTGGTCCTGCTGTAAGTTCGCGCTCGTATGTGAAACATATGCCGCGAAGGTTCAAGGGGAAGGCGCGGCGCGTGCGACGATCAGGCGTTCCAGCCCGTGGAAATGGTAAATATCGGCCATCCGGGGCGGTTCGACCAAGGTCAGGCCCGGCAGGCGCGCGGCAAGTGCTGCCAGCGCGTGGCGCAATTCCAGCCGCGCCAGCGGCGCGCCAAGGCAGAAATGCAGCCCCGCGCCAAAGCCTGCATGGGGTTTCGGCGGGCGGTCGGGTAGAAAGGTCGCGGCGGCGTCCCAGTGCTGCGGGCAGCGATTGGCCGCGCCCAGCAGGCAGGCGATCTGCCCGCCGCGCGGCACGGTCACGCCCATCACGTCAATGTCGTCATAGGCCCAGCGGGTGAACAGGTGCAGCGCCGGATCGAACCGCAGGCACTCCTCGACCAGCGCCTCGGTGATCGGGGTGGGCCAGTGCCCGTGTTCCAGCAAGGTTTTCACCGCCAGGCCAAGGCTGTGCACCGTCGCCTCATGCCCCGCGTTCAGCAGCAGGATGCAGGTGGCAATCATCTCGTC